>JAABXR010000379.1:29619-32620 GCA_011776225.1 Phycisphaerae bacterium | reverse complement strand
GCTTCAAATTGTTAAAAGGAGGATTATAGATTAGTGTCATAGATATCTCGGAAAATGATTCTGGACTATTCACCACTTTTAAGCCAAAATATGTATAGTAGGAGTCTTTTTATGAAAACAGTATTGGTTGTTATAAGCATACTCGTGATCTGCTCAGGAGCAGGTATTGCACAAGAGGGGCCTATTATGATTGAGAACGCCTATGTGCGATACGTTATGTCTTCAGATGGGAAGAACCTTGCATTTGTGGACCGAGCGACAGGAGTAGACTATCTGAAACGCGACAAACCGTCGGTCTGTGCCTTTATTAAGTGCAGCGGGGTAGAGTATCCTGCAGCTTCGGCCTTTTTGGCAAATGACCGTTTGACCATAAAATTCAACCATGTAGACACGAAAGCGGTTCTTAAGGTTGAATCCCAGGATTTGTACGTCCGTTTTGTAGTTGAATCGATAAGCAGCAAAGATGTCGAATCACTTGTTTTTCTGAATGTTCCGCTTACTCTACGAGGTAGACCTACAGAGTCTTTTGGGTCTTGTGCTTTGTCTCTGAACCTAGTCACCCGTGTAAATCAGTTGCCTGCACTTCAGACAAACCTGCGGGCGTCATGCTACAAAAAGTTTGGTATAGAGGGGGCCAAAGTTGCAATTGTTGCGATGCCAACGGATAAAATGCTGACGGCTCTCAAACAGGTTTTGATCGATTCAGATGAGATGCCGCATTGCACCGTAGCCGGGCCATGGGCGTATGATATACCATTCAATCATGGTTCATACTTGTTCAATTTTGGTTCGATTACTGCTTCGAACGTGGATGAATGGATAGACATGGCCAAAAACCTCGGTGTAACTCAGATTGACAATCATGGTGGAAGAAATTTCTTCCGGTTCGGCGACTTTGTCCTAAATCCCAAGAAATGGCCCAAAGGATGGGATACGTACCGTGGTATTGTGAAACGTCTTCATGATGCTGGAATTGATTCTATTTTCCACACGTATGCATTTTTCATTGACAAACAGTCGAAGTATGTTACTCCGGTTCCTGATAAACGGCTGGATGCTTTTCGAACATTTACTCTCGCTGAACCAATTGCATCTGATACCATAGAAATCACGGTTAACGAGTCGACACGGGGCATGACTACAGTCACAGGTTTTTTTGAGCATAACAGCGTTATCCTTCATATTGGTGATGAACTAATTGTTTTTGGCGATGTGAGTCAGGAGCCTCCATGGACTTTCAAGAAGGTCCAACGCGGTGCGTTTGGGACAAAAGTAGCTTCACATGAGAAGGGGGAGAAGATTCGCCATCTCAAAGAGTGCTTTGGACTTCTCGTGCCGGATGTGGAATCTTCACTCTTTGAAGAGATTGCGAAGAATCATGCTGAGATCGTGAATTCATGCGATTTCGATGGCATTTACCTCGATGCTATCGATGGCAGTAGCATTCTACGCGGTGGGGATGAGTGCTGGTACTGGGCGGATAAATTCGTATTTGAAATCCAGAAGCATCTTAAGAAACCAGTGGGTATGGAAATGAGTGCTATGTGGCATCATTTCTGGCAATTCCGCACTCGCTGGCAGGCATGGGACTACCCCCGGCGGGGGCATAAACGCTTCATCGACATACATGCTACTTCTGTAAACAGTGGGCTTCTATTGCCTCTGCATCTTGGATGGTGGAATTTCCAGGAATTCAATCCACCTCAGGTGGAGCCCACATATCCGGATGTGATCGAATATCTTGGTGCCAAGCTCATTGGATGGGATGCAGGCATTTCCCTTACTGGTTCGATAAATCGTGATCGTCTATACGCAGTACCACTTTTTCGAAGGTCGGTGGATATCCTTCGTACTTGTGAAGAGCTCCGTCGAGGTAATGCTTTTGATAAAACAGTGAAAGCGAAGTTACGCGAGCCGGGAAAAGATTTCTCGCTGTTTCGTGATAATAGTGGAAACTGGCGATTCCGACCGGTTCATTATGACCCACATACGGCCTCATGTTCAGAACCCTGGAGTCTTTCATGGACAGCGAAAAATCCCTTTAGTAAGCAGCCGGTTAAATTTCGTCTTGAAGCCCTCATGGCTACAGGTTCATATGATGATCCAAACAACATAGTCCTGGCTGATCTTACAAATCAAGAACATTTTACAGGGCCACCACGTACTGCCAGCGGAGTAAAAGTGGCACCGGTCAAAATAACCAATGGTCCGGAGCAGTGGGGTATATTAACTGCAATAAACTCAGGTAAGGTCTCCCCCAACGCAGCATGGGTAAGACTTGACCGTAAGTTCTCACCTTATCTTAATCTGAAGGAGCATCAGGCAATAGGTGTTCCGATAGAAGGTGATGGCCAAGGGCAGATTATAGCTATACGGCTGGAGAGCCCACGTCATATTTCATACGGTGCTGTGGCTGATCGTTACATCACTGTTGACTTTACGGATAAGCGATTGTTTACTCTCGTAGAAACGGAATCATCCCGTTGGAGCGACTATGTCTGGAATGACCGTAAGTGGCTCTACAACGTCTATCGTGAAACCATTAACTTCAGCATGATTGAATCTGTTAGTATCTGGTATAATAATCTTCCTAAGAATAAACAAATAAAGTGTGTCATCGGCCCCCTTAAAGCACTGCCGATGGTTGTCTGTACAGTGAAGAATCCCACAGTAATAATCAATGGCAGGACACTAATTTTACCGGTGGAAATGCGAACGGGCAGTTATCTGGAATTCAACCGAGGCGAGGATTGTGTGCTTTATGGACCGAAAGGTAAGGTGATTACTAAAGTGGCATTGGAAGGCATGATTCCTAAACTCTCGGCCGGAGAGAATCAAATCCGCTTTTCATGTGACACAGTAGATGGACCGGCCTCACGTGTGAAACTAACAATCATCTCACATGGAGAATCTCTTTGATTCGATGATTGACAGTTGGTGAGCCGAGTAGGAAATCACGCTCAGGTTTAGCCTTCATTTCTGTTGAGGTGATTATAGGCTT
>JAABXR010000379.1:9052-29602 GCA_011776225.1 Phycisphaerae bacterium | reverse complement strand
AATGGGAAATAAGAGAGAATTTAAGCTGCTAAGTGCATTTAAGTGCTATAAACCGGGTTACGTATTTGGTCGTTGAAAATTCGCTTGCGTTAAGTAGCCTCACTACCGGTTTAATGTCACTTCGTCTTCTTCAGCAACCGCACAGCCCTGTTAGCGTCAGCAGCAGAGTCAAAGGCAAAATGGAACACCGCACGCTTACCGATCGCTGCTCCTGACAGGCCGCGAAGGTTGATTCCTGCATCTGCAATCTCCTGGCTTAACCTGCCCCCGAGACCAGGTTTATCAAGAGCAGCGACACGCACCGACCTGAGCGACTGAGCCTTCTTAAAGCCCGCTTTTTTGGCAGCCTTTACCTGTTTGGCACCTTTTATGGGCGTCACAAACACAACTCCCCAGCCCGGTTTTTCGGGCGTTCGCCGTGATATGAGGAATTCAAGATTTACCCCGGCTTTGGCAAGTGCATCCAGTTTCTGCGCCAATCCTCCAGGTTTGTCCTTAATAGTGGCAGCCCACACATCAACTTGTGTAATATCCAGCTTCATAATATGGTCTCCATAAAACTGTATTCTGACACCATGTAATATCGACTTACGAAAAATACTATACTATATTTACCTACGTACTTTTGTTTGTCAATAACAGCAAATATTAATCTCAATCCCAAGCTACCTCAACGCCGGCATATCTCAGCCTTTCAAGTGTGTTACGATACGGGCTAACCTCTTCTTCCTCAAGATTGTCTATCAGAATCGGGTCTATTGAGGCCAGTCTATCGAGTAGGTTCTGCCGCTCTTGTCTGTCCACAATTCTTGAGTCTGCACTCATGGCTGCAACATGAAAGCGTGCCCCTGCTTCCTTCAGGTTCAAAATGCCCTTGAAAGGCAATTCAAAGTTTTCCGGTAAAGCTCCGGTTTTTCTGGTAAAAGCCTCTGGCGTTCCCGCTTTGAGCGAAATCCGCGTGTGCACTTTTTTGAAGTGAGCAATTTGTTGTGCATAATCAGGATCAGTTCCAAGGAGAATACCGTTAGTCTCAAGAATGAACAATTGAAACGGTGAGTACTCTATTTTTTTCAGAAGGCCCAAAAGATGTGCTTTTCCTAATGTTGGTTCAGCTCCAGAAAGCCGTAGTTGAAAAACTCGACCTTTGCGAGCGACGTGGCTTAGCTGGTGGAAAGCCTCTGCTGGGGAATAGAAGCGTCCATATTTCTCGGGAAAGTCACGACACCAGTGTACCCAACAAAATGTGCATCGCAAACAACAACCAGAAGTATAACCAGTTGCAATTCCACCGTACATGCGAGTACAAATAAATTTCGTGTATTTGCGTTGGTCACCGCGACAGACAATTACCTCTGTTTGCTTGGCAAGCTCGATAGGATCAAAGGGAATGAATCCCGGTTCCAGATACCGTTGATATGTTCCTCGAAAAATATTCATACCGTTTCTGCTCTCACACCTTTTTACATCAATCATTATAACAAATAATTGATGGTTATATAAAGGCTTATGAGCTTTAGTTCTCTCGATAATTCTGTGAAAACCAATATAATGATACCTACTGGTAGTGGGAAAGCTGATCAAAAGAATCGAGAACAAAGAGGACTGCTATCTGGGTCCTTATCCCAGCATAATGCGTGCTTGACGACGCAGTTACTTTTTGTTATCAACAGAGCCATTGAAAAGGACCTATCTCTATATAGTTATCGTTTAACGCGTGATTATGATATCAGGCTCGGTCCAGTATAGGCACAAGGAGCCGACTTTATGACAAAAGCCAAAAAAAAGCGAACGAAGCCGAAGACAAAAACCGCCAGGAAGGCCGTTAGTAAGGCACGCCGCACATCAAAAAAAACTAAGCCAAAGGCCAAAAGGGCAGGTGGCAAAGCGGTGAAGACAACACACCGAGCCTCGAAAAAGGTCAAGCCCGGGACAAAAAAGGCAAGCAGAAAGATGGCCAAAAAGGTTGCAAAAGAAGTAGTCCAAGAAATTTCAGAGATGGAGCAATCTTTCCACTCCACCGCCGAAGAAATGGCGCGGGGGCAGCGTGAGATCTCAGTTGCGGAATTCTTTATAAAAAACCGCCACCTTCTTGGATTTGACAATCCTCGCAAGGCGTTGCTGACAACTATAAAGGAAGGAGTCGACAACTCGCTGGACGCATGTGAAGAAGCGGGCGTGCTACCTGATGTCCGAATCTCCATTGCTCCTGCGAAAGAAGATAACCGCTTTCAGGTCACCATCGAGGACAATGGGCCGGGCATCCTCAAGAAACAGATCCCTAAAATCTTCGCCAAGCTGCTTTACGGTTCGAAGTTTCACAGGCTCAAGATGTCTCGGGGCCAGCAGGGCATCGGTATATCCGCTGCTGGTATGTACGGCCAGCTAACAACTGGTAAACCCATTACAATCACGTCAAAGATCTCTCCAAGCCGCCCTGCGCATCATTACAAACTCGAAATCGACGCCAAGAAGAACGAACCTCGCATCATTGTAGATGAGACTGTGAAATGGCCGGTCAAACGAGGCACCAAAGTTGAGATCGAGCTGGAGGCCAAGTATCAGAAGGGACGCCAATCCGTTGAGGAGTATCTAGAGCAGACAGCTATTGCCAACCCTCACGTATCACTTCGGTTCGTGACACCTGACGGCCAGGCAAAAGTATATAAGCGTGTTTCGAAACAGTTGCCCGAGCAGACCAGGGAGATCAAGCCGCACCCCTACGGTGTGGAGCTTGGCGTGCTTATCAAAATGCTACATGATACCAAGTCGCGCACTTTGCAGTCGTTTCTCAATTCCGATTTCACCAGAGTTAGTTCACGAGTGGCAAAAATAATCTGTGAAAAAGCAAAGGTATCCGAGCGGTCTCGCCCGACGCGTATTGCCAGGCAGGAGGCCGACCACCTGCTGAGAGCCATCAATCATACCAGGATAATGAATCCGCCCACTGACTGTCTGGCCCCGATCGGTGACGAACTTATCCTGGCCGGCCTGAAAAAGCAAATTGAAGCCGACTTCTTCACTGCAGTTACTCGGCCACCCGCTGTTTATCGTGGCAATCCTTTTCAAATAGAGGCAGGCCTGGCATACGGTGGTTCTCTGAAAGCCGATGGCCTCACCCGAGTGTTGCGTTACGCCAATCGAGTGCCTCTGCTCTACCAGCAATCGGCCTGTGCAATCACCCGTTCTATTCTCAATACCGGTTGGCGCAATTATGGACTGCAGCAGTCTGCAGGAGCACTGCCGACCGGACCGATAGTCATCATGGTCCATATAGCTTCGGTGTGGGTGCCCTTCACGTCAGAGAGTAAAGAGGCTGTTGCCCACTATCCGGAAATTATCAAAGAGATCCGTCTGGCCCTGCAGGAGTGCGGACGCAAATTAGGTAAGTTCATCCGACGCCGGCGCAAGGCTGCTGAATCTGAGCGAAAGAAGGCCTTTATCCAAAAATACATCCCCCACATCGCCATCGCATTGCGGGAAATGTTGGAACTCTCCGACCGCCAGGAGAAAACCATGGTCAGACAGTTAACAGATGTCCTCGAAAGGAGCCGATCGTGAGCAAGGTTGCCAATCAGATAAAACAAACCGCTACTTTAGTTAGAGCCAAGATACAACGCAGGAGCAAGCCCACTCTGTCGTTCCCGTTGCGTTCACTTAGTAATGTCAAATACCACCCGAAAAGAGGCTTCCTGGAACTTAAAGGCAAGAAAAAGACACGCACGCTCACTGTCGCTACGGTCAAGACCTTTGCCCAGACCCTGCGGATGATGTCCCAGGCCAGGAGTCTCGTCGAAGACGACGAAATCATGACTAAGCGAGAGGCGTACTACGTGTCCAAAAACTGGGAAGATGCACGCTTTGATGAGCAACCTGAATCGGATACGGTGATTGACGACATAGAAGCGCTATTCGAGGTTAATCGCGAGCAACTTGGATTCATACCTGAGGAAAAGGGAGGTGAAGTTGCCGGCAAGCTCATCGTCATAGACCGCGAATCAGACACAGGTAAAAAGTTACGTATCGACTGCACGAAATTTGGTTCCGGTGCATATTCGATCCCGATCTCCGTGGAGCATCTGAAGTTTGAAGCAAAAGCCAAATTTGTACTCGCCATTGAGACAGCGGGCATGTTTCAACGCCTGGTCAAACACAGCTACTGGCGTAAGGCTAATTGCATTCTCGTTTCTATGGGTGGTGTGCCAACTCGTGCCTGCCGGCGTTTTATCCGGCGATTGGCCGATGAGTTGAAGCTGCCTGTTTATGCATTTGTGGATTGTGATCCGTATGGTATGTTCAACATATATCGAACGCTGAAGGTTGGATCAGGCAACGCTGCTCATATCAACCGCTACTTTTGCGCACCAAACGCCAAGTTCCTCGGTGTCACGCCCCAGGATATCATTGATTACAAGCTGCCCACACACCCGCTCAAAGAGGTCGATATCAAACGGGCAACAGATGCCCTCAACAACGATCCCTTTGTGCAGCACTATAAGCCATGGCAGGAAGCAATCCGGCAGCTGCTTGACATGGGAGTCAGAGCCGAGCAGCAGGCTTTCGCAGTGCACGACTTAAACTACGTCATCGAACATTATCTGCCCAGGAAGCTTTCGGCGTCCAAAAAATTCCTTCCGTAGCTCGTTGATATTAGATATCAATTGTTTTAAACACAATTTAAGCCGGAAACGGACTTCTTGTTACGTTATTGTTCGACTGACTGGCCATTTAAGTGGCATCTTGAATCGGCATTTTGGTATATTTCTTTAGCTGGCTATGTTCTGACTGAACTCGGGCAAAGTGTAGGAAAGTATGTGGTCGATTTTTCAAAATTACAATCAATATCCGTGCGTCTTGAAAGAGGCATTTAAGCAAGAGACTATACCACAAGAAACCCTTCTCAGTAGTCGAAAATTGTTAGAATTCAACGACAAAACCATGTCACTATTTTGTCACCGCAGATTTTGATTTTGCGTAAATCGAGTCCCCAAATATATCATTTTTTGACAGAATATTGAAATTTTCAAAAAATATCGGCTCAATAGAGTATTGAATGGCCGACGTGAAATATATTTGACCATTTCGAAACTTTTGGGGAAAGAGGAAAGGCTTGCTGAAATTAAAATAAAGGCCGTTTTTGGGGATAGATCGGAATTATTTATTGCCCAGGCGCAAAAGATTGGTTAACATAAGCGACATTTAATAGATGCTGTATAAGAACAAGGAAATTGAGCCGTCTAAAGCAAACAACCATCGAATCAAGCAGATGGGCTTGAGAATCATTGTGCAACATGCTCATTTGGTACTAACATAAAAATGAAATACAACTGAGAAGACTTTTCAAAGAGATGGGAGTAAAAGAAATGAAAGCTCGAATTCACTTCTTTCCAATGTGTCTGATCATCACGTCTACAATGTACTTATTTTTATTATCAGGTTGTCAGGTCGGGCCGGATTATGTTCGTCCGGAGTATTCGGTTCCGGATCAATGGCACCAAAAAGCTGTCCGGGGTTTGGAGGATGGATCGGCGGATTTGCAGACGTGGTGGAAGGTGTTTGAGGATCCTGTTCTCGAAAGTTTGATAAAGCAGGCCGGTGCCGAAAATCTCGATCTTCAAATTGCATACGCCCATGTGATGGAATCCCGAGCACTGCTGGGTGTTGCTGCGGGCCAATACTGGCCCGACGTGGACGCCGTGGGTTCTTATAGTCGTTCCAGACCGAGTGAGAATGGCCTTCTGGCAGGTTTGCCTGTAAATGCGTCCGATCAGTTGAACATGCATACGGTGGGGGTCGACTCAATTTGGGAAATTGATGTATTCGGTCGAATCAGTCGATCTGTGGAATCAGCCCAGGCGTACATGGAAGCATCTATTGAGAACTATCGTGATGTGCTGGTCAGTTTATACTCCGAAGTTGCTCAAAGTTATATTGATATGAGTTCGATTCAAGAACGGATTAGATATGCACAAAATAATATCAAGCTTCAGCGGGATACACTTGAACTTACTCGAAAGCGTCGCGAAGCTGAATTGGTACCGGAACTGGATGTCCAGCAGGCAGAATTGATCCTTGCCAGTACGGAATCAACCATTCCGGTGTTGCGGCAATCTGAAGCACAGTCTATCCATCGTTTGAGTGTTTTATTGGGAAAACCCCCGGCGTTTCTTTACGAAGAGTTGTCAAAAGCATCGGAGATTCCCGAAGTACCAGAGGATATAACGATTGGTCTACCTACAGAATTGCTTCGACAAAGGCCGGACATTCGCCGCGCAGAGCGGATTTTAGGGGCGGAGACCGCAGATATAGGCATTGCAACCTCAGGATTGTATCCGGTGTTTTCTTTGTCCGGCACTTTTGCCCTCGAAGCACAACAAATAAAGGACGTTGGTGACTGGGACAGCCGGACATGGGGATTCGGACCGGCGATGCGATGGAACCTGTTCGATGGTGATCGAATCCGAAGCAGTATCAACGTGCAGGAAGCCCAGGCCGAGCAGGCGATGGTTGATTACGAGCAAACGATTCTCTTAGCACTGGAAGAGGTTGAAAATGCGATGGTTGCTTTTGCCGAAGAACAGCAGCGAGTTGAAGCGTTAGAACGTTCCGTATCGGCAGCACAAAAATCAGTTGAGCTTGTCAAAAAATTATATGAAATCGGTTTGACCGATTTCCAAAACGTTCTGGATATGCAGCGGACTCTCACGGTCCAGCAGGACCAGTTAGCGGAGAGCCGAGGCCGGGTTGCGAAAAATCTGGTCCGGATTTATACTTCGCTTGGCGGCGGTTGGTCTGTGGAGACCACGAAAAAATCCAACACCGAACCATAAAACCGAATCAGGAGATGGACCTATGTCACTTGAACCCCAAAAATCCAAACGATTGGGAATCATTATCGGTGCCCCTTTGATCATCGGCAGTATCTATGCCGTATTTTTTATCGACTGGGGAAAAGATAAAGCACCCGAACCTCAACCGGTTCGGCCGTTGAAAATGATTCGGATTGGTGAAACATCTCTGCCGGCTGTACGTGAATACCCGGGCAAAGTCACCGCCAAAGACACGGTAGTGCTGGCCTTTCAGGTCGAAGGGCAGGTTATCGAGTTTCCAATCCTGAAGGGGGAGGAAGTTAAGAAAGACGACCTGTTGGCAAAGCTGGATGAACGCGATTATAAAAATCGTTATGATGCCGCCAAAGCGGAATTTGAGCAGACCAAAGTACAGTTGGAACGGATCCAACAAGCGGTTGAGAGCGGAGCTGTTTCCAAGACTGACCTGACAAATGCTGAAGTTGCATTTGAACGGGCCAAAGCAAACCTGGAAATTGCTCAAAAAGCTCTTGTTGACACCGTTCTGAAAGCTCCTTATGATGCAGTTATTTCCAATACTTTTGTTGAAAATTTCGAAAATGTTAAAGCCAAGCAGTCCATTGTGGGGATACAAAATATACAGTCCGTTGAAGTGGAAGTGTCCGTTCCCCAGGAGCGCGTACTCAAAGCAAAAGATCAAAAAGGCAAGTTTCGCTTCACGGCAATTTTTGATCCACTGCCTGACATAGAATTTGATGTTGAAGTCAAGGAATATACCACTGAAGCGGACCCGCTGACCCAGACTTACACCGTTACTTTTACCATGCCGATTCAGGATAAGTATAATATTTTTCCCGGCATGACGGCCTCTGTCAGGGAGTATCCAATCGAAGGCGCCTTTCCGGACTCCGGCCGCCTGCTTGTACCGATCGACGCAGTGCCGGTTGATGGACAAGGGCAGTATTATGTGTGGAAGGTCCAGGAAAAAGACGAAACCCTGGCGGTCCATCGTCAGGATGTTACGGTTGGGAAACCAATGGGCAATGACATCGAAATTATAGAGGGTCTGAGCAAAGGCGACCGGATTGCAGCCCAGGGTGTTCATCTGCTGCAGGAGGGCCAGCAAGTTCGCGAATATTCGCTGAAGAGTCAGGAGAGCTGAAAATGAATATCGCACAATTATCGATCGAAAAGAAAACGATAACGGTTGTGATAACGTTGCTGCTGCTTGTAGGCGGTATTAAATCTTATATGGGACTCGGCCGTCTGGAAGATCCGGAATTTACAATCAAAAGCGCCAAGGTCATTACCTATTACCCCGGAGCCACGGCAATGGAAGTGGCCGAAGAAGTTACGGACCCCCTGGAAATATCCATTCAGAAAATGGGGCAGGTCAGGCGAGTGAAGAGCCTGTCGATGCCCGGTTTTTCATCTATTGAAGTCGAAATCAAAAAACATCATATGGCTCCTGAGCTACCGCAGATATGGGATGAAGTGCGACGTAAAGTGGGCGACGTGCAGGACCAATTGCCGCCCGGGACATCAACCTCACTGGTATGGGATGATTTCGGTGATGTTTATGGGATCTTTTATGCGATCTATGGCGACGGCTTTACGGAAAAAGAGATTTATGAGTATGCCAAGATGCTTCGCCGTGAACTGCTTCTGGTTCAGGATGTGGCGGATGTCAGCCTCTTTGGTGTTCGGGATGAACGGATTTACATAGAGATATCACGGGGGCGAATTGCCCAGTTAGGCATTTCCCCGGAACTAATCCATGCTTCCCTGAGCGGGCAGAACATGGTCGCTCCGGCGGGTAATATTCAAGTCGGCCGCCAGTATGTCCGCATTTTTCCGACCGGTGAACTAACATCGGTCGAAGATATTGGTGATGTTGCACTTCTTGCTGGTGACGGATCCACTCGACTGTTCCTCAAGGATATTGCCACAATCCGGCGGGGATATGTGGATCCGCCAAAGGTGATTGTACGATTCAACGGCATGCCGGCGGTAGGACTGGGAATTTCGACTGTCGAAGGGGGAAATGTTGTTGTTATGGGCCAGGCTGTTAGTGAACGTCTCAAAGAATTGCAGGCCGAAACCCCAATTGGTATGGAAATCGGCGTTATCTCGCATCAGGCCGATACTGTCGTAACCTCGATTAATAGTTTTATTATCAGCCTGATTGAGGCAATTGCAATTGTAATTGGTGTGCTTGTATTTGCAATGGGCATTCGCAGCGGTATTCTTATCGGCGGCATTCTTTTGCTGACAGTATTATCAACATATATACTGATGGATATCAATGGGGTTATGCTCGAACGCATCAGTCTTGGAGCTTTGATTATTGCATTGGGAATGCTCGTGGATAATGCTATTGTCGTGGTTGAAGGCATACTCGTTAATGCTCAAAAAGGCATGAGCAGGAAAGAAGGTGCCATTGCAATCGTAAAACAAACGATGTGGCCTTTATTTGGGGCTACCGTGGTGGCTGTCCTGGCCTTTGCCGCCATAGGTGCATCTCCGGATTCCACAGGCGAATATTGTCGCTCTCTTTACCAGGTAATTCTGTATTCGCTTACACTAAGCTGGATTCTGGCAATCACAATTACTCCTCTTGCGGGCGTCTCTTTTCTGAGAACCAAAAAACTTGAAGCCGATAAAGACCCTTACAGCGGCAGAGTATTTCAAACTTACAAAAAGCTGCTTGTTTTCTGTATGCGTAAATGGCAGTTAACCGTTCTGGTTCTTGCCGGTCTGTTGGTTTTGTCGATGTACGGGTTTGGTTTTGTTGACAAGAGTTTCTTCCCCGACTCGACACGCCCTCAGTTCATGGTACATTTCTGGATGCCACAGGGGACTCATATTAATGAAACTGAGAAGAATATTGCATCGGTCGAGAAATATCTGCTCCGACAGGAAGAGGTCACGGATATAACCTCGGTTACCGGGCAGGGGGCAATGCGATTTCTATTGACCTATACACCGGAAGAGCCAAATCCGGCATATGGTCTGGTGTTGGTTTCGGTAAAGGATTATCGTCTCATCGACACCTTAATTGAACGAATCCAGCAATACCTCAATGAAAACTATCCCGACGCACAGGCCTTTTGCAGGCGTTTTATGCTCGGGCCCGGCGACGCTAACAAAATACAGGTTCGTCTGCGAGGCGCAGATCCGGACGTATTGCGTGAACTCTCGGTGCAGGTTGAACAGATCATGCAGGACGAACCGGATGCTGTTGATATCAATACCGACTGGCGACAGCGAGTACCGCTATTGAGACCGATTATTTCAGAAACCGCCGCCCGCAATGCCGGACTGACCCGCCAGCAAATTACACTGGCACTTCAGGCGGCTACTGAGGGAATTACAGTCGGACAATATCGGGAAGGCGACGAATTGATACCTATCGTATATCGCAGTCCTGAGTCTGAACGGGATGATGTCATAGAATTGGCGAATGTGCAGATATACAGCCCGATTGCAACCGGTTTTATTCCTATCCGGCAGGTGGTTGGCGAGATGAAAATGGTTTCAGAAAATCAGATTATTCGACGACGTAACCGACTGCCGACACTTACGGTAAGATGCGATCCCAAAAGCGGCCCTGCAAGCATTGTCTTTGGAAAACTCAAACCTAAGATAGACGCTATCCCGATCCCGGAGGGCTACTCGCTCGAATGGGGCGGCGAATATGAAAACTCGGCCGAGGCACAGCAGGGCCTAAGTGCCAAACTGCCGGTGATTTTCCTATTGATGGTACTGGTAGTCATCATTATCTTTAATTCCATTAAAAAGCCCATGATAATCTTCCTGACTGTTCCACTGGCAATCATGACTATCGGTTTGTTATTGATGGGACAACCGTTCGGATTCATGGCTCTGTTGGGATTTCTGAGTTTGACGGGTATGCTCATCAAAAACTCAATCGTATTGATTGATGAGATTAACATACAAATTGCTTCCGGCAAAGACCCCTTTAATGCGATTGTAGATTCGGGTGTTAGTCGTGTAAGGCCGGTATCAATGGCGGCCATGACGACCGTACTGGGTATGATCCCTCTGCTGACGGATGCTTTCTTCGTGGCCATGGCGGTGACGATTATGTTTGGATTGACCTTCGCCACAGTTCTGACGTTGATTGTGGTACCAGTCTTGTATACTGTATTTTTTAGGATCAAAGAAAAAGGTGCTTGAACTTAACAGAAGAGACCAAAAAAACGGTTCCCTCTTTAGAGCCGGCAGCAGTGGTTTAATAGAGGCAAAAAGATGAAGCGATTAGATCCGGAAAAAATATTAAAGAACAAGTACAATCACCTGCTCTGTGCATTGCTCCTGCTTTTTATCCTCTCACCGTCTTTGGAAGTCAGGGATAAGACCGTCAATTTTCCGATAGCGCCTTTGATTCTGTTGGTCGTATTAGTGGCTGCTGTGCGAGCAGGTTTTGTACGCGGAACTTTTTTTAAGTATTTCCTGATAGTTGCCCTTGTAAGTTTCACGCTGAACCTGTTGATTTACTTTCTCCCGGAGTCCAATATCAAAGTCATCAGGAGCCTGAAGTTTATCACCGGGAGCATCAGCGTTTTGTTTTTTTCAGTCACCATCTACATTCTTTCCAAACGTCTTTTCAGCGTTCGTAAGGTAACCGCTGATACGATCAAAGGTGGTATCAGCGCCTATCTTTTGATCGGATTTGTATTTGCGACACTCTACGGTTTATTGGTGCAAATTTATCCGAATGCTTTTTATATCGCTACAAATAAGGAAATGATGTTCGTCCATTTCAGCTTTACGACACTGACGACATTAGGCTACGGTGACATTGTTCCAAATGGACGATTTGCGGCGGTGCTGACCAACAGCGAGGCGATTATCGGCCAACTGTATCTGACGATCTTTGTCGCCAGGTTAGTGGGCTTGTATATTGTCAGCGAAACAAAAGAGCTATAAGACATTCCCTCCTTTTTGAATTATCTTTGAGTTTAATACGATCTTTCCACGAGTCGCAAAAGGTCGGGATTCTGCGGAAATTCGTGTCACCATTTTGTCTCCACAAATGTCAATTCTTATAAATTATGAAGATGTAAAACATAAGGTTACTTTCGAAAAGCACATATTTCCAAAATTTTTCAGCGAATTTCGGAGAATATGCAAGCCAGACCTGCAGCCGGTTAAAGTTGTTTCGGCTATTCTGAGCGACAATCCGAATTGAATCATGTGCTTAAACGCCCGTGCATCGGAATGGGTGTCGTCGCACAATTTGATGGGACGCAGGTTTGAGACGAATAGAATTAACTGCGAAAACCCGAATAGAGGATTGAACCGATCAACTCAGATTTTAGGCTTGACAGACTTGGCTTCATAGAAGATTCAGTGACCGATGCTCTTCTTCACTGGTCAAATCTCCCGATGCATTGGAATAGGATGCTAAATACAGACAGAACATGAATTAAAGCAAGTATAACTACTCAATCCTTTCTTAAGTAACCTTACTTGCTCTCAAGAAATCGCACACATACCGGCTTTGCGACAGAAACCTTATGACCCGTGGGCTCCAGTGCGCCGGTTTCTTTGTTAATCCGAAGAACAACGACACTATCTTTGCCTTGATTGGCAACGAGGCAAAATATGCCCGTCGGATCAATATTGAAATTCCGTGGTGTTTTTATATCGGCTGTCTCGTGCTCGACATAAGTTATTGTCCCATCAAATAAATCAACTCGGTAAACCACAATGCTGTCGTGTCCACGATTTGAGCCGTACAGAAACTTTCCGCTCGGATGCACACGAACTTCAGCACATGTATTGGATCCGTCAAAATCTTTCGGAAGTGTGGTGATAGTATGGGTCTCCTTCAGAACACCGGAAGTTGACTCATAGGCAAATGCAGTCATAGTGCAATCGAGTTCGTTAATCACGTAAGCATACTTGCCCTTCGGATGAAAAACAAAGTGCCGCGGTCCGGCTCCCGCCTTGACCTGTACAAACGGAGGACTATTGGCAACGATCGTTCCCTTTTCAATATCGAGCTTATAAATCATGATTTTGTCAATTCCGAGGTCGGCGACGAAGACAAAACGATCGTCCGGGCTAACATTAATCGAATGTGCATGAGGTCCCTTCTGCCGCCTTGGATTCACGCTGGAACCAGTGTGCTGTGCAAAACCAGTCGGTTTTCCGAGTCTGCCATCAGGTTTGATGGGAATTACCGAGGCGCTGCCGCCGCTGTAATTGGCGACCAGCAGATTTCTTCCCATATGGTCGAGGCTGACATGGCATGGCCCCGCACCGCCTGATGGTTGTTTATTGAGCAACTTAAGTACTCCCGTATCTGCCTCGATTGCATATGCACTGACACTCCCACCACCGCCGGCCTCGCTAACAGCATATAAGAATTTGCCGTTGGGATGAATCTCGATAAATGATGGATTTCGGGCCTCAGTTGCAAGAACCGGCTCAGACAGCTTTCCAGTCTCAAGGTCAAGCACACTGCGGTAAATTCCCTTGCTGGAATTCTCTCCCCTGGTGTAAGTGCCGAAATAGACGGGGAGTGATTCCGCAGATACTGTTGAGAATCCTACGAGTAACAACGCTACGGTAACAAAAGCTCTCATTTTCATACACAAACACCTTTTTTAAATGTTCCATATCGAATTCTTAGCCGCCCTCATAAGGGAGACTAAACAAATTGGATTATTAAATACCTTTCTCCATTCCATAATCATCCATTATAAAGCCATTACCGATGTCTTGAACAAAAGGACCTGTGTTTTTAAAGCCAAATTTTTCATAGGCCTTTATCGTATCTGTATTATTCTTATTTACAGTAAGCGTAATTTTTTTTAATCTCTTTTCCTGAGCGAACTTTTCAAGAAATTGAATGGCTTTTCCACCATAGCCCTTGCCTCGCTCAGAAGACCTTATATAGATTTTGCTCAGGAACAACTCATCCTGTTTCGGATGAATCCCCATGTAGCCGATAGAATGGTTTTTTATTCTGATTAAATAGTACAAAAATCCCTTTTGTATTTGTTCAGTGATAGCTTTTCTTGTCTGGAATTTTTCAAGCATATAATCGACTTGGGCTTTACCGATGATAGGAGTGAAATGTTCATTCCATATCTCATAGGCAAGATTTTCGACTATTTCTATCTCACTTTCGTTTAGTACCGGTTCTATTTCTATAGTCATATCGATAACTGCCTGAACTAATATATTAACAGCTTTCCAATCGTTGGCTGTATGGGATATTAAAAACCCCGGTTGGGATAATACCTAACCGACCCTGCCATCACCGTCGATATCAAGTCCGTGGATCTCCTCGAGCTTCTTTACCAGGGCGCGCAAAGTGTTCTGTGTTAATGAAAGTTGTTCTTCAAGAGAATGAACTCGATCTTCAACTGAATCTGATTTTCGCTTTTGGCCATACATCAAGCCTGTTTGTACGACTTCCCAAAGTATACCCATATTTCCCTCAATTCATTTCTAAAGATTTACCTATATACTTTTTCCTGTGATACTCACCTGCATTTGATTCACGGGTCAACATTATAATGAGATTGGTAACATCGAAACTTTATGATTTTACTTTAACATACTCAGCCGCAATCCTATCACCGGTTTTTTCTATCCAGTTTCGTAACAACTGACGATGTTTATCCAGGACATCTTTATAGTCGTCGACCTCGGCAAGATTCTTCATTTCACCCGGATCACGCTGGAGGTCTATGAGTTGTTCTCGATGTCTGCCTGAGTCATAAACACAGTACTTGAAACGGTGAGTCCGCAGCATTCTTCCGTTCTGACTCTCTGATACAACAAAATTACGCCATTGTTTAGTATTCTTTCCTTCCGCTAAAGGTCGCAAACTCCGGCCCTTTAGTCCTTTAGGTACTTCTACACCCACATAATCGTAAAGGGTAGGAAGAAGGTCGAGACCGTTAGAAACCAGATGCGTGTTATCAACTACGCCCGCGGGAATCACCCCCTTGTAACTCATTATGAAAGGAACACGCACGGATTCCTCGTAAAGCACCGACTTATGCTCCATTTTGTGCGCAGAATCCATGTCGCCGTGGTCGCTGGTAAAGACTATAAGAGTGTTATCTTCCATCCCTGCTTCTCGCAGGGCATCAAGTACCATCCCGATTTCTTTGTCGACCATTTCGATCAACCGACAGTACGCCCATCGGTGCAGGCGCCATTGATTCTTAGTCCACTTCTCACGGATATATGCCCTGAAAGGTCTTGCATTAACGTACTTCTGTGTTATGCATCCCGGCTCGGCTTCCGGCACTCCGTGATTGTCAGGTAATGGAGGGCAGTTCTTCTCCACAAAAGCGCTGATATCTTCACTATTTCTCGCACGTGCCAGTACAGCCTCGCAGGTTTTGGAATCTATATTGCCTATTGGTGTTTGTGATTTAGTTCGCCGAAAATCATTGATAGCCATGTAGCAGATATCGTGAGGATTAATGAATGAGGCGAACAGAAAGAGTGGTTTTGTGTGTTGCCCTCTGATGAATTTAGCGCAGGCATCAGCCAATCCCCGGCGTGAGTTACCGGTCAGATTTCGATATCCAAGTTTCTGCACGTTGTTCATCTTCCTGGGTAGATGCACCTTACCACCGTAAACCGTTTCATAGCCGGCTTTCTGAAAGATGCGTCCAAGCGACTGCCGCAGCATAATGTCTGTTACGGTGGCCCCGCCAGAGTCATTGTTCTGGCCCATTCCTATGGCGCTGGGCATGAGGCCTGTCTGTAGACTGAATCGGTTCGGCACACAGACAGGATTGCAGGCATAGGCTCGTTCAAACCTTATGCCCGAAGAAGCAAGCCAGTCGAGGGCAGGAGTCTTAAGCCATTGATTGCCCGTGCAACTCATCGTACCAGCATGTTGCTGATCGGTCATAATAAAAAGAACATTGGGCCTGTTATCTGGCTTTGATCCATCCGCTGCTAATGTTCTCTGGCCGAGCGTCAATCCGATTGCCGTCGCTGCTGTCGCAGTGATGAATTCCCGTCTTTTCATTTTTGCCTCCGAAGGCTATGTGCTGAATTTTAAACCGGTGACATTTCAGAATCAAGCAAAAATCCCTTTACATTCGTATGCGTGGCACTAGTCTCAAATCAACCACCAGTATCCTGGGCGGATGCTTTTTAGATTAAAGGATCGTTTATCTTTCGGGAGAGACTTAATAAGCTCTCCGGCTTTCTTTCCGATTGCCTCTGCTGCGAGCTCAATGTTCCGTTTGCCGGCCTCGGGGGATGCGTGCTTTCGAGGATCCAGGCCGCCAATACCGTCAGGCGGCTTCATGTTAGGCGCCAACGGACCGGTACCCAGGGTCGACATATCCACAAGGTCGGGATATAGAAACATGATGTTTGATGTTTCCCATTTTGCCGCGTGGTCCGAACCTGATTCTGGGCCCTTGCTCAATGTTATTTCCCACAATCCAACGCCGGCTACACTGCCATCGGCCGTGACTGGTTTGAGGGCCTGGTTTATCATATCAATCTGTCCTCGAACGTTGTGCCCTGAAACCCCTATAATGACGCGAAAGCCCGTCTTCTTAAGGCGTTCAAAAAGTTCAGTTAAAACAGGCACGAACATCTTCTGGTCGAAACCGTTGTGGAAGTAAACGGGGGGATATACCACACCTCCGAAATGTTCGGCAGTCTTGACCAGGATACCATGAGCCTTGAGGGCATCATTACCGAGGGGCAGGTGTTTGCCATGCCACTCTATCAGACCGAATGGTACATACACCACGGGAAATTCCCGTGCAGCTGCTTCCAACTGATCCGGCCTCATGAACTGCATCTGGACTGACGTGGGTAGCTCGCTTGTAATATCTCCCTTTCCAATCACTGGTTGTTTGGCATCAACCACAGTGAGTGTGACGGAGGCCAAAAGAACGAAGAAGACGATAGCTACGGCCGGCCACCGGTAGGATGGTTTGTTGAATGCGACGATCATTGTGATTCTCCTTTCAGCTTTCTATCGAACGTGTTATTAGTCATCTTTCATCTGCTTTTAAACTTTCTATTTCCTACCCGACTGAGGTACCTATGAGAACAAATCAGGAATCATAGCTGCAACAATAGATATCTTTGATTTGGTCAACAGTTGGTATTACGGGATTGTTACCGGTACTGCCCGCCACTGACGCATCGTTCGCCATCTTTTCAATATTTACTTCGTATGAATTCTTATCGATACCGAAAGACTTTGGCGAAGGGATTTCAAGTTCTCGAATCAACTGATGTAATTCATTTACCAATATACGACAACATTCCTCGTCGGGTGTAGAATCATCGGCTAGGTCCACACAACGAGCTATCGCTGCATATCGAGACGGGGCCCCGTCGACAGAGAACTTGGTAACAGCCGGCAGTAACATCGCATTACTCAAACCATGCGGAACGTGGAAGCAGGCACCAATAGGTTCACTCATGCTGTGCACCAGGCCGACTGAGGCGTTAGAAAAAGCAATTCCCGCTTGAAAAGAACCAATCAGCATATTCTGCCGGGCGTTTTCATCTGTACTGTTATACCAGGCTTGTCTTATCGAAGACCAGATAAGTTTCACTGCGCTCAAGGCGAGCAGATCGGTAAAATCACAGGCTTGCCTTGAAACATAGGCCTCCATTGCATGGGTTAATGCGTCAATACCTACGGCAGCAGTCAAAGACTTCGGCATACTCATCGTCAACTTGTAATCGAGGATTGCAACGCTTGGGACGTAAGCCCTGCTTCGTCCGGTCATCTTGATCCGGCTCTGTAAGTCGGAAATTACCACTACTTTACTGGCCTCTGAACCGGTACCCGAAGTTGTAGGTAGTGCAATCACTCCTGCGCCTAACCGAGCAACATTATCAATACCCATAAGGTTCTCATAAACATCTTCATTTCTTGCTAATACCGAAATAGTTTTGGCTGTATCAATCACGCTGCCGCCACCAAGAGCAACAGTGCCATCACATTTGTCAGCCTGGAACTGTTGGAATCCGCGCCCAACCATTTCAGTATCAGGCTCATCAGTTACACCGGTGTAGGTAGATACTTTCAGATCGGCCTTGCTTAACAGTTGTGCGATTTCTTTGATACGTTCCGTTTCCTCGTGGAATGGGTCGGACACTATCAAGACACGCGACCATTCAAGGTTTCTGACTTCCTGTGCCACTCTGAGACGTGTATCAGCTCCAATAATTACTCGTGACGGAATGTCCAACTCACAATCCAATAGATACTCCTTTTATCAAAATCAAGAAAGCCTTCACATGTGAAAGGTTTCTTATTGAGAGAATTATACCTTTGACCCACATTCACCGCAATAGTTCACATTCCCAGTCAGTCCCTTGTCACAAACCGGACACCTACCAATGAAACCGATAGTGACACTTCAAAGAGCAGGCTGCATCCACGATTAGTCGTTCTGATATCTTTCCAAATCCCTTTACGAAATAATATATTTTAGACTAACAACATCTCATTTTAATTTACGCCGAAGCATGTCTTGGATCTGCGTACTTAGCCTTAAGCGAGCCAATTCGCCGACACCACGCAGTCGAACCTTCCGGCTTTCTAAATGGTCACTTGAAAGCTTGAATGAAACATCAANNTAAAAGGTCGTTTGAAAGCTTGAATGAAACATCCACGTAGCTATCACCGCTTTTATCTTGCCAGGAATCACCAACCGCAACTGCCCATTGACTTCCTGTGGCTTCGGCCGCTGCTATAGCTAATCTCTCTGTCCTTTGCCTTGGGGATGTGCTTTTAGCCCATTGGTCATGGGGGATACGGAGCAGACAACGCAGTTTCTCCACAGTCGGAGCCACATACGATCCGGCCAATACTTGGCGGGCGCCATTCACACTAATCAGTGTCGAAGTGAGGCTACCGCCGCTACCTACCTCCACCAGCGTTAACGTCATTTCGCGAGTTTTTAAAAGATTGACAATGTGTTCACCCAGAGAAGTTTCATCATCCGTATACACATATTCGCCCAGATGTTTCATAATCTTCTTTTTTAACTGCTGTAACCGGGCCCGATCCTGTGGTGTGTCATCGGGCAGTGAAAAGGTGAAATCCACCAATCCGCCTTGAAACTGTGAGGAAACCGTAACATCGGATGTTAAATGCACATGGTCTTTTAGCGTCTGGTCAATCTGAGACTGTCCAAGACCCACAAATCGTAGTGTTAAAGAGCAGCCCGGCAGCCGGGTGCCGAACCTCCGGCTAAGATACGGTACTAATTCATTGCGAACCATGGCCTGTAATTCGTTAGGTGGTCCTGGTAATGCTATGATTACGGTATCAGTAGCTGTAAAGACGAGACCGACTGCCGTGCCATTGGGATTATTGAAGTAAGTGCCGTTTGTCGGCACCAGCGTTTGTCGGCGAAGGTTAGGACGTAGCCGGGCAGGCGACACATTGAAACGCCTTGACATCTCCTGTAGGACTTCAGGGTGTTCTTTCAGCTCGATTCCCGTAAAGTCAGCCAGTGTCTCACGGGTAATGTCGTTGTCGGTGGGACCAAGGCCTCCTGTAACAATAACTAAGTTCGCTTTGCTTAGAGTAAAGCGAAGAGCCTCTTTGACACTTTCCTGCTTGTCATTCACACACATTGAACCGACACATTGCAGTCCAAGCGGCTGAAGAGTTCGAGTGAGAAAGTGGGTATGCCCATCCGGGTAGGCACCTGACAGCAGTTCGCTGCCGGTTACGACGATCATATATCGGATAGATTTTGGAGTTGATCCAATAGGAGAAGCAACTGCTGCGACCGGTTGTATTAGCTCGATTAACAACAATAGATACAACCAAAGAAATCTAAACTTCAATAAAGCTGGTTTCAAGATTGTTTCATAATGAGTCCTTATTTTAACCTGGAGGATTCTAACTTTCATCTTTTTATCTACTCCCTTCCGGATGGTAATTTTTCAACTCCGCCGCTTCGCGATGGCGAGACAAACTGACGGGATTAATTTCTATTTTCTTTACTTACCTTTATTTGGATACTTCTCTTTTCAAGAAATTGGCTTATTAAATATACTTATACTTTATTAGCGTATCAACTTTGAAATACAAGCACAAATATTTTTATTGTCCTACACAGGCATTCTTCACTTCTTGTTGAATCTGCCCAGGATAAATCTTTATAAGAACACAGCGGACTGGTCTAATCCTTTAATGTGGTTAGGAGAATATCAATTTCTCCAATAAGTCCATGTCGCCAAAATGACGCCAACAAAGTTGATATCGCTCAGATTGACCACAAACGAACATCAGTGATTAACTCAAACAGTATTTTTTGAAAAATATTTTTTTAGTTTAGGGTTCAATAGCTTATTTGCTTTTGCTATGTCATAAGTTGGCAGGAATAGAGAATAACTATTTGAAGGATCACCAAGTCATATATAATGTCCTCTATGTGATACGCCTAAGAGTGAGTTGATAAGGAGCATTAACAAACTGTAACGCAAGGGATGAGAGCTGGTTACTTTGCAAAAAACTCCACTCTACGCGGACAGTTTTGTTGCGACCTTTTCGTTGTAGTTTGTGTCCAGTCTGTCCGCACCGGTTTTGCCTGATGTGCATTTGATAGGATATCTTTATCCTCGGTTGGTATCAGAACTGCCGAGGCCCGTAATACGGAGGTTTCTGGCCGAGTTCGTAACAGCCCAGGTCCGGTGCTTTTCCGGCGAAACGGTCGGCGACTTGCGGCACGTCAATGCC
>JAABXR010000379.1:0-9020 GCA_011776225.1 Phycisphaerae bacterium | reverse complement strand
CCGGCGGCATAGCTTTCACAAAGATGTCATAGTCTGTCAGGACGCCGTGCTCCTCGAGTCCCGTGGCCTTGAAGAAATCTTCAATCGACTGGTATCTGCCGACATTTCCATTACGGCTTGTCCACTTGAGCAGCCGATCGGAGTCGTTGCGACGGTAGGCGTTATAGTCCATCGTGCTGTAGGCCGTTGGCGAGCCGGACTCCATCGCGTATCCCTGGCCGCCCATGAAAAGGTTGTTTCTGAAGTGACCGTTTTGCCAGATGGCCGGTGGACGAAAACCTTGTCCCGCACAACATGATGTGTTGTTGTACGCCTCGATGCCTGCCGGATAATTGTTCAGCTTATAGCTTAGGCTGGTGATTGAGTACAGTTCGTTGCGGATCAGGTAGACAGGACCGCCGTAGAACGGCTGCGTGGACATGCCCGTGTGTGTGTTATAACAGCGGTTGCGATAAAACCTCACGTTGTGGCAGCCGTAGTCCGCCTCGAATGTGTCGTCCTGAGCCCAGGAAAGGTCATTGTTATAGAAATCGATATTCACACAGTGCTTCGTTACGTCATCTACCGGCGGACCGAAGTTGTAGATCGCAGCTGAATCGCTGAATCTCGTGATGCGGTTGTAGCATATCACGTGACCTCGTCCATAGATGTTGACGCCGGTGTGGCCGGGACTCATATATGTCTTCGATGGTCGGGGATACCACGTCGGATTGATGCCGATAATCTCGTTGTCGGCGATGTACCAATCACTCGAATTTTCGCATCCTGTGTTGATACCGTAAACCACATCATGAATTCTGCATCCGCGAACGACAAGGCCCTTGGAACCACCCGGTTTTCCAGCGTAGATAGCCATCTGGGCGTTGCGGAAGGTCAATCGTTCAAAATGTATATGATGCGTACCGTTGAGCGTTATTATCCTTGAGCGACTGTTGACTCCCTGGCCTTCCAGTACTGCTTCGCCGTTGGATGGGCCGCGAATAACGATGGGTTTCTCTGCAGTGCCGGACTTGCTCAGTTCAAACGGACCCTTATAAACGCCCGCGTGAAGCAGAATCAAATCGCCGGGCTTCGTTTGTTCAATGGCAGCCATTAGTCCCTTTTCGGGTGTGGCCTCTATCGTTCGTCCACCTTTGTAAGCTCTGGGTTCGGCCCGCGTTGCAGCGGTGACAATTTTAGGTTTTGGCGGTGCGCCGCCGTCCGGATCGGACATTATGAATCGCACTTCATATTCCGTTGCCGGTTCCAGAAACAACACGCTGCCGGCGAACATGTTGCCTGTACGATACGGCCCATATCGCTGGTTGGCCACCTCGTTATGAACACGCAGCATTGGCAGAGCGTTTTTCCATTGTGTCCGCCCCTTTTTCCTGAAAGCAACGGCGACCGAGGCATTTCGATTGCTGTCACCCTCGATATACCACCGGAAGCCCAGATTCTCTATTGTAGGCGGATCGATAATGAATCGCTTTGGTATGATCTTGTCCATTTGTGGCCCAACTTCGAAGCCGGCAAGTGATTTCTGTTGAGGTTGTGCTTGAGCGAACACGGTCAGCGTGGTCAGTGGCAAAACAACCGCTGTTTTCAAAAACCTGGTAAAACATATCCGTTTCTCTTTCATTGTTCTCTATTCCTCTCTGGAGATAGATCATTTCGGATGGTTCCCACGTACTTTATGTCTGGCGACGGCAGTTTGACCTGTTGGGTTGGCCGGAAGCTGCTGCGATTTTCATAGTAAGTAATGATCTTATATCCGCATCCTTCACTGATTATATCCGGCCTTCCATCTCTATTAATATCCGACAACTGCAATTTGTGACTTGCATAGCTGTCACCACTTATGTTTCTCTTGCTCCATGACGGAGAACGCCTGTTTCCCGTGTTCTCATAGACATAAACGTGATGTACCTGCTCAATCCAGCGGTCGAAGTCCAGATCACAGGTTACTATGTCGTAATCACCGTCAAAGTCAAGGTCCAGCGAGGCTAAGCCCTCCGGGTGGAGGATTGAACCATCCATTTCATGTTCAATCCATTTGCCGGACTTTGGATTAACCGGACACTCAAACCAGAAAACGCCTTTTCCATGGTGTCCTGCACTGACAATCAGATCAAGGTCTTCATCGCCGTTCAGATCTCTCAGAAGTGCGTTAGAGATGCCGTACTTGTTAGTTACCTCATGCCAAATCCAGTTGCCGCCTGGTTCATTAGGGGCTTCGTACCAGCCGTTGCTAAAAGCGATGTCCACGTTCCCGTCTCTGTCTACATCGCCTGTGTCCAGGCCGGCATGACAATGTGAGCGGCCCTCGTTACGCTTACTTTCAACAGTGTGACTTTCCCATAACTGCGCAGGAATCCCGGAGGGCTTAAACCATTTGACAGTAATGTCTGATGACCAGTAGCCGCCACTGTTCAGAGTGGCGATGAACTCGTTTGCTTTTCCGTCGCCATCCAGGTCTGCGCATATCAGATCGTGCAGAAATCCATTCTCGCTGCTTAATTTATGATAATCCCAGGCTTGTTTGTCCAGGCGGCCGGGATTCTCCCACCAGCCAGGGTCGCTGCGGTATTTCGCACCGATTACGTCGAGATCACCATCACCATCCGCATCATACAGGCACGCCCCGTTCAAACCTATCTTACCGGTGCTGTCGAAATTGCCGTGGCGTATCCAATCCTGCCTGTTTGGTGTGCCGTTATTTTCGTAGACAAATAGTGCTCTGCCGCCACCGGCCACAATGTCCACATCACCATCACCATCCATATCCCCGGCTCGAACAAAACCGGGCTTGCCGTTACCCTCGTAGTCCCGATCAACATAAAACCGGCTGAACATAAATTCCTTTTGAGGCGTCTCGGCAGCGCAAAAGATTTGGGGTAACAAACTTATTAAGATTCCTAACGTGGACAGACAGCACATTTGCATCTTGCTCCTTATTGGTCTCGTTGGCCTGAATAAAGATATTGTATTTTAGAGTATCTGTCGTTTCACATCAAGACATCGTGCTTCTATCGGTTCATCTCTGCGGCATGATGCAGGTCGCCGATTGCATACTGTACCCCAGCGAGCAGGTGCTGTAGAAATACAGGATTCCAGTAGGTCGCCGCATCATGACCCAGCGTTGTATAAAAGATACGGCCTTTGCCGTAGGTCCGAACCCATGAGACTGCATAATCCTTGTCCGGCCGTTTCTGTGGGTCTTCCATCCGGCTTAAGTCAAGACTTGCTATGACATGGACCTTTTTACGGGAATAAGGCTCGCGAAATATATATATCTCATCTTTTATCGTGTAGGGCTTTCCGCCAAAGCATGCGTTTACGGGGTGCTTTGGATCTTCGGGCCTTATGACCACCTCCTGGTGGATGTGTCCGGCGTAGTAGCCGCCCATCATTTCTCCATACTCGGGCCAGTTTTGAAAAGCTGCTGTCGCTGCGTGGATCCCAACTACTCCTTTGCCGTTGCGGACATACTCAAGGATACTTTGCTTAACTGATTTGTCGAATTTTTGGGCGGCGGCCTTTTGTTCACCCTTTAGCTTAGCAAAATCATCGGGCAGGAAAGGCTCACGCTCATGGATGTTGTTCATCACTAAGGCATCGAATTGCTTAATTTTGTCGCCGAGCAACAGACGAGGATCATCACTGATGACAGCCTCAAAAGCCCCTGTCTTATTAGCGAGTATTTCCAATGCCTTTTCCGCGTAAGGGTTGGGCTGGTGCGTCCAGACATGCCCCCAGACGAAAACCTTGCGCGGTTTGGCGGGTTTGGCCGGTGCCTTGTCTGGAGCGGCTGCCTCAATGAGTTGAATTTGCTGCTCTGTTGGCATGGCCACCTTCCTTGCTTTCATTTTGGCTGCTTTGACATCGGGCGGTGTGGGCCCGGCGGCCTGTGCAATGTAGGTAAACCACATTCCTACAAGCAAGCATAGGAAAATACAACTTCTTTTCTTCATGGTAGGATCCTCCCTATAAAGACCAACCTTGCCGATACTCTGAACGCAACNNCTTTAACATCCGGCGGTGTCGGCCCGGCGGCCTGTGTGATGCGGGTAAAAGCCACCCCAACAAGCAAGCATAAGTAAATATAGCTTCTTTTCTTTCATGGTAGGGTCCTCCCTATAAAGACCAACCCTGCCGATACTCCGAACGCAACAGGGCATCGGCGTGGGTGTTATTGACGATTTTCATGTCAATAGGATCGAACTCAAGTTTGCATTCGACCTGTGTGGCTACATTACCGAGCATGAGGAATTCGTTGAGCGCCGAGGCATAGTCAAAGTTAGCCCAGGCCGGTTTGCCGCCCCGGCAGGCGATAAACCAGTCCATCTCGTGACCGCGAGAACGATCAACGATCCGGGGTCGTCCTCTCTCAACGTTCTTGAACTTATCTTCAGGCAACAGGCGAAAAGTAGCATTGTGGCCGGTAGTGTGAATTGTACCCTTTGTGCCCACGATAATAGCTCCGGCATGGTCCATTTGCTTCTTGTCTCCCCAGCCGGCATCACCCAACAAATCCTCGATTCGCTTCCGACCACTTGGCGCTGCGCCATTGTACCATGTGAAGGTAATTGGGCCAAACTCCGCGCGAGCAGGTATCTCCCACGTCACCACCTCCCAGCGCGGAAAGGAGAGCCGGTTGATTCCGGAGCACTTTGCCTCGATGCGAATGATAGGTTTAACTTGACCGGGCCGGCTTGTAAGCCAAAGCTCGTGTACCTTCAGGGCCATGAACGCCAGGTTGGCGCTGTGACTGGCCCAGTTGCCGAGTTGGCAGGTCCCGAAGTCGCGCCAGAGATTCCGCTTCGTCCACTCGCGGTGGTAAGGACGGAAGGCCGCCGGGCCAAGCCACAAGTCCCAATTTAGATGATTTGGCAAAGTTTCCTCGCCAGGAGGCTTCTTACGGTCGGCGCCGCCACCAGTGTTCCAGATATGCACATCTTTTATCCGGCCGACCGTCCCATCACGGACCAGTTCCAGGGCACGGCGAAATTGTCCACTTGCGGTTCCCTGGTTGCCCATGGAAGTTGCCACATTGTATTCCCTGGCCAACTCACGTAGGGCGCGAGACTCGTGGACCGTGCGTGTGAGCGGCTTCTCACAAAATACGTGTTTGCCTGCTCTGATAGCCGCCGCTGAGGCGACCGCATGCGTATGGTCGGGAGTGGAGACGACCACGGCATCGATCTGCTTGTCCATCTTCTCAAGCATCTTGCGAAAATCGGCAAACGCCTTGACCTTCTCATCGGCAAGCCGTCGAAAGGCCGGGGTGGCTGAGCGCTCCCATTGGCGGGATGAGGTAGCGAAACGATCAGCCAGGTTTGCCCAACGTTTGTACGTCTCGGCTATTTTCTGCCCGTTAACGTCGCATATAGCAACGACATTTTCCATCCGAGGGATTGTATCTACAAACCACGTTCCGCGCCCTCCCACGCCGATAAGAGCGACATTGATCTTCTCATTGGCAGGTATCCCGCGGACGGATCTAATGTTCCTTAGAATTACCAGCCCGGCGGCTCCCAATCCGGCCCGCAAAAGAAAGTGTCGTCGACTCTGCTTACACTTCACGATTATGCTCTCCTATGTGAACATGTTAAACGTACCGACATGCCAACTCGGATCCTGACGACCTGAACTAATCGGTCAGTTATTATATCCGCACAAGTCTTCGTCAACAAGCTTTTCCAAAGTCAACTTGACATACCTGTGCGGTAGGACTGGGTATCATGATATCATGTTCTGGAGAGGATTTTTGATTGATTTATTATTATTTCTATCAATAACAGGATCTAGAAAACGTAATATAGCTTTCTCATTTAGCTGCTTTTTGTTCGACTTTTATTAGCTTTTTTAGGCTTGATGCGACTACAACTGGTATACAACAATGCAACCTATTATTTGCCAATTCTGCAAAAGAGCCCTTCTCATAAATGTTTTGATAACAGTTAGTTATGAAAAAGCGAGAATTTCGCACCGGTTTCAATAACCTATTCACCTTTGAAAGGCCATATGTTAATGTTGGCCCCTCGAGATCCTTGCTATTACAAGGAATGGTGTTATTATGTTATAGTAGTAGTGTACTTTTGTGAGCGCATCAGACACAACAGGTTTCTGGTGCTGTTCTGTCGTCGCGAAAAGGAACATGGAGAATGAAGGCACGTGTTATTACAATCAGCGCGCTCGTAATATGGGCATTGCCTCTATATGCTGCTGATTCCTTTGACCCGGCCAAGCCGAACAGAATCACGTTCGCACCGACCGAAGCCCGTTTCGTCCGGTTAGTGATACATAATAGTCTGCAGAGCCAGCCTTGTATAGATGAGCTGGAGATTTACGGTTCCGAGGATGGCACGAACCTAGCCCTTGCCAGCGCAGGCGCGAAAGCTACCGCTTCTTCCTGCCTTCCCGGATACTCCATTCATCAGATTGCTCATCTAAATGACGGCCTCTATGGCAATAGTCACAGTTGGATTGCCGCGGGGACCCGGAATGAATGGGCACAGATTGAATTTCCGAAACCTGTATACGTTGCCACGTTAGTTTTCTCGCGCGACCGGGAGGGACGTTACCATGACCGGATGCCGGCCTCGATAGAAATTCGCATTTCTACCGACGGGACAAACTGGAAAACGGTTGCTCGCAGCAGTGTTTTTCCAATCCTGCCGGAGGGGCAATTAGGGCACGTCGACGTACTACGTTATGCGTTTGAATGCGAGGACCTTACGTGGCGAAAGTTCGATCCTTGCGATTCTGCAAGTCGAGTCCTTAGGCAAATGGAAGAGATGATCGAGCGATTCTCAGCCCAGGGGCTGGATGTGTCTGAAGAACGCCGTGAAGTAGCGGAATTTTCCCGCCGTGAGCGCCTCCTACAACAATCATCTGACAAGGGGACAAAAAGGCAGGAACACTTCTTCCAGGTTCGCATGACAAAACGGCGGCTGTTCTTCCGTGCACCCGAACTGGATAAGCTGGAGAGAATCCTGTTCGTTAAGAGGCACCCTTTTGAGCCTTCACATAACTACAGTGTAATCTTTGATTCTACAGGTGGTCCTGGTGGTGGCATTTGCGTTCTTCAAGTACCACGCCGAGACGGTATCCTTGAGCCGGAACGGGCGACCGTGACAACCCTGTTCGATGCAGGAAAAGGGATAGCCCGGGATCCTATGGCCGATTTTGGCGCCAACAAAATCTATTTCGGCTACCGTCGTTCCAAAGATGACTACTATCATCTTTACGTGATGAACGCTGATGGAAGCGGCCTGAGGCAGATTACCGACGGTCCATTTCATGACTACTTTCCCTGTCCGTTGCCGGATGGTGGGCTATCATTCATCAGCACCCGATGCAAGGCCAGGTTTCTATGTTGGCGACCACAGGCGTTTGTACTTTTTCGCATGGACGCTGATGGCGGTAATATTCGGGCGCTTTCACATGCAAATCTCAGCGAATGGACGCCGTCAGTGATGAACGATGGAAGGATTATCTGGATGCGTTCGGAATATCTCGACAAGGGTGCTGATTTCGGTCACACTCTCTGGGCTATACGGCCCGACGGCACACATCCGGAATTGATCTTCGGTAATAACACACTGAACTGTTATGCAAACGGTCGTGAAGTTCCAGGCTCGAGCGAAATAATCTGCACTCTCGTTTCCCACGGTGGTGATTTGAATGGTCCGATTGCTCTGATTGATGTTTCAAAAGGCCGATTCAATACCCAGGCCATTACCAACATCACACCCGATGTAAAACCTCACTACCATATGAGCTGGGCCAAACAACAGTGTTTTCGAGATCCCATTCCGATCAGCCGGGATTACTTTCTGTGCAGCCACGCACCATTCGACAAATTCGGCCTGTATGTCATAGACCGCTACGGCAACCGCGAATTGCTGTACCTCGACCCTGAAATCGGAAGCATGTCACCTACGCCATTGCGAGCTGTTAAGACACCGCCGGTGCTGGTTGGAAATACTGAACATGCAAACGAGCTTTCGACGAAGAGTCAGTTCTTTGTCGCAGATGTCTATCACGGACTCGAACCGGCAGTTAAGCGAGGTATGGTAAAGTACATTCGTGTTTGCCAGGAAGTTCGGGCCGACTTAATTCGACTTCCTAACGGTGAGTACCAGGCAGATCATGAGCCCTTCCAGGATTGGTATGCAACGCCGACTCATAAAGTCCGCGGCCCTTATGGCTGGCCCAGTTATGTCGCCAAGAGCGTTATCGGTATCGCACCTGTAGAGGAGGACGGTTCTGCCAGTTTCTACGCTCCGGCCGGCAAGGTTTTATATTTTCAGGCACTTGATTCGGACTACAAAGAGATACAGCGGATGCGCAGTGTAGTGCAGTTACAGGCGGGGGAGAAGCGAGGCTGCATTGGTTGCCACGAGAATCGCATGTCGGCTCCTCTCTCGGGCAGAGCAGTACCAATGGCAATGCGACGCGGGCCAAGCACTTTGCAGCAGCCCCTCTGGGGCGCCGGCCCCTTCTCGTATGAAAAAGTAGTACAGCCGGTTTGGGATACCAGGTGCGTACGATGCCATAATACCGGGGATGAACAGCAGATTAACCTGACGGGTGTACTCGATGCCGATGGGATTCCCGCTTCATATCGAACCATTATTACAAATGGCTGGGTTCATTATTTTGATTATACCTGGGGCCGGGAACACTCGAAGGCCGAACCGCTGAGCTTTGGCACGGTCAAGAGCAAATTATGGGATATCCTGGACAGTGGACATTACGACGTTCACCTGACTGAAGAAGAAGCACATCGTATAAAATGCTGGACGGATTTAAACTGCCCGTTGTGGCCGGACTACATTTTCAGGCAAAATCGCCTGGCTGTTAAAACCGCAGCTAAAAGCCCGATGATTAAGTGAAAAAAACATCAATAATTTTCGATAAATTCATGTCACTAAAATGTCTACAAAGTATTCTTGTCAACTCAGGATTCAACGTCCAATACTCAACAAGAGTTTCAAGTTACCTTTACGCTTATGTAAAGGGGCATTCATCGT
>JAABXR010000252.1:27787-29941 GCA_011776225.1 Phycisphaerae bacterium | reverse complement strand
AGCTGGGAGCTGATTCCCGACCAAAGACTCGACCCGTTTAAAGGTTGGGGCATCGAAGTCGATTACCCCAATGTAACTATCTATTATACCATACTTTTAGACACAAAAAAGGCAGACTCTTCAAACAGTGAAGTTCTGCCTATTAAGTGGAACGGCTCCTCGAAAAAAGTAATAGATAGAACTTTCAAAACCTCGTTCCGATTCCCACGAAAAAACGAGTCCCTCCTCATCACAAGACAACGCAGATATCGGAATCCCATAATACTTGTGCAAGAGCTTGATCAACGTCTTAGCCGCGAAGAATTTACCTCCAAGGCGGAAATGGCCAGAGCGTTGGGCTATTCCAGAGCACGAATTACGCAACTTCTCAACCTTTTGTCACTATCTGACCAGATACGCGATCGGGTACGTGCATTAGGCGACTATTGGATGACGCCTTTTGTGACCGAAAGAAAACTTAGGTCTCTTCTTAGTTTAGGACAGCAAGAACAGATTTACAAAATAGAAACTTTTGAGAACTCATTAAAAGTCTCAGAATGACAGCAATGCGTAATAACAAGGATGGGCGTCCGATAGGGGACGGTATCTCTATCGCTGTAAATGGTGATCTATACGCTTCTTAAACGCTGCGACCTTGCTCCAAGACGTTCCCGCAGTAAAGTACACGGCATCCCGCTGACCGTTGACCATATACTGAATCCGGTAAGCGGTGCCTTTTTTGTGCCTGATTTTGATCAAAGTTGCCATTCTATGCCCCCATCATCAACGCATCTTCATCGGTTCTTCAAATCGTTGATTGGGTCTTTGCCGGCTGGCGTTGCGCCAACAATCTCTGCTCTTGCATCCGGATGTAATCGGGCTTAAAGATGCGGGCCTTCTTACCTTGGGGCGTAGTAAACACTGTCCACTATTGTTTTTTCCAGATAGATCAGCTTCATCGTCGGTTTTTCCACCAGCACTTTGGGCACCGGCGGCGGCTCATAACGCATCATTTTCGGATTGTATCCCCACATTTCGATGGCTGTTATATTATTGTTCTGCTCCAGGTAGAGTTTGATAGGTAGTCCTTTGTAGTTGCGTCGTAATCCCCTGAGTAGCGATGCAAAGATCCCGCCCATTGCCTTGATCGAATCAGGCACTTGTTCAAAGAGATCCGGGCTATTGTGCGACTCAGCTGTGAATTTGATGTTGCCGCCGAAGCTCCACCTGTTCATCACTTTTTGCGCCTTAGGGCTGGCCGTGATAATGTAAAACTTGGCACCGGGATAGGTACGCGCCAGATCGCCAGTCCCGAAGCCGTCGCTGGTCAGGTCGTATATCTTCAGCCATTCGACTTGCTTTTCCGGAATCATGAAATCCTCGGTGAAAAAGCTGATATATTTTGGGTTTTTAATCGTTACGGTTTGTACCAGCGACTGATCTACAACAACTCCATAGTTTTGCGCAAATGCAGTTGTACCCGAAAGCAGCATGCTTACGACCGCAATGCTCTGGAGTCCAATCCATTTACATCTTCTTTCCATAAGTCAACTCCTGACATTCTTTCCATTTCCTGAAGTAGATTCTCGCCCGATCGAACAGACCGGCGCTTTTGCATGCCTTGGTCATCAGTGACATCATTTCACATGATTGTTCCGGCGAGAAACTGCTGTTTTGGGCAAGCGCTTTTTCACCATAACGAATGGCTTGTTCCGGGTTGTTCCATAGCAATGTCATTAGTTCGAAATAGACCTTGCCGATTTGGTCCCATTCGAAGGAAGTGGCTTTCTGAAAATAAGCCAGGGCCATCTTCTTTGAGTGCTTCTGTCTCAACTCGACACCGATACGATAGAGCATAGCGCCGTAGCTGTTGAGGTAGTGCTGAACATCCTCATCAGGTGATTTGAAGCTTGCGGGTGGCAGCATATTGTAGACAGTCTGCATGCGTTCAACAGCGCGCTTCTTCTTGTTGGCAAACTCAAACTCCATGACTGCCAGTTTATGGTTGACGCTCATCTTGGCTTTCGGGTTTGACAACTGCGGTAACAGTTTCATGCAGGTCCGTATCATCTGCGGGTATTGTTTGTCAGCTTCGAAGGCCAGAACCTTGTCCCAGAGTTCGGAGGATGAAATATTACCGTTATCCCAGTTGATCCACTTTAGATAATTCGCCAC
>JAABXR010000252.1:23815-27771 GCA_011776225.1 Phycisphaerae bacterium | reverse complement strand
GTGCGTAGACATCACCTTTTGCATACGTGTAACTGAATATGATGGATGTATCTGGCGGAGCCTCAAAGCTTGTGTCTTGAAGAACTTTTAGTGCCTTCTGGTAGTTTTGCAGCGCCAGGTCGTACTCCTCAAGTGCAGTGTAGTTTTCTGCAAGAAGTCTGAACAATTCATGTTCGCCTTTCTCGATGCGTGTCAGCCGCTCCAGAATTTCAACCGCTTTGGCACAGTTTCCCATCTCCCCAAATATATTCTGCAAATAGTAATAGGTGACTGAAAGCAACATCCGTGTGTTTTTATCGAAAGGATTGAGTTTGAGCGCCGCTTCGAAATATTCTTTCGCTTGCAGGCAATAACGTAAGGCTGCTTCCGTGTTGCCACCCCGTCCATCTTTCCTGGCCTTTCCGGCGGAAAGTGCTGCAGAGCCTTGATCCATTTGCCGGTTAAATTGCGCCCGTTCAGTTTCAGATAGCGCGCGGCGCTGTATGTTCTTTTGTTCGAGATACCGCCAGAACTCATCCACCTTGCCCAAACGCTGCTTGCCCGCATCACTGTATTCCTGTGAAGCTTCCTCTCGTCGCGTGGATACAAAGTTTTGCTCGGCTAACTCGTAGGCCTGGATCGTTGTGGTGCTATCCAGACCAGGTGGCACTTTCAAGACGCCTGCAGAGCCGTTCTTCTTTCGGAATGGAATGCAGCCAGTCATGAGAGCAGGCAGCAAAACGAGCAACAATAAAAGTAATGTGAGGCCTTTTTTTCTCATCATAGCTCCCCCATATTGGGGCAATAGTACATGTGGATAATCTTCAAAGCAAGGAGTATTAAAATGTTGTTCTATCTATCCCGAATTCAGACCAGCTTGCTCTTTCAACCACCACGACCAAAAGATGCTGTAAAACACGGACGCCCGCCCACGTGGTGCTTTTCTGGTGCTGATTAATGAATGAATCTGCCGATTGCTCCATGAGACTTTACCGATTGTCAGGTAGTTGCTCTCCTCCTTGATGCCGGCGTCCTTTAACAACGTGAATGTATTCTTCTGAATCAGACAAATGCGCAGCAGCAATTCCACCTCGTTGCACGACAGGAAAAGCAGGAATTGATGACCACCTCTTGTAAATATTATAGCCGATGAGAGGTCGCCTCTCCGGTGTCCCATTTCATATCGCACCAATCCCGGGATACGGCCGGGGTGCTTCTTCATCCATTCGATCAGGGCATTCAAGTCGAGTTTGTTCATTTGCCCGGCCCGGCCCGACGGCATGGATATCGCAGGGCCGCCATTGTCGATGCCCCTCGAACGGCCTGTGCGCGGGGACACGGGTCCGGCCCGGCCCGACGGCACGGATATGGCAAGGCCGCCATTGTCGATGCCCCTCGAACGGTTTGAGCGCGAGGACAGGGATCCCGACAAATCCGCCCCCCTTATGTCGGAGGTAACCCTGGCGCTGCTGTTACCACCAACCCGAACCGATGGACTTTGATGGCTGACGGTTGCGCTTTTATTCCCTCTGGATTCAGAAGAACGAATTCTGGCGTAAAAGCTGTTCACGTTTTGCACCTGCTGATTTTGTTCATACCCGGTGACGTCGATTTTCAAAGCGGATGTTTGCGAGGTGTTCCCCCTGACCGGCCTGCGCTGAGACCGGCTTTGATCCGGGATCAGTTTCTTGGCATCAAAAGCCTGCACTAATGCGGTAACCCCGGGCGATTCTTCAACTGTCTTCGACCCGACCTCTTCAACTTTATTCGCGCGCGCGGTCGCTGAACTGGAGGTCTTTCTCACCACCCTGAAGGCCTTCTCATTGGACTGCTCCGCCTTAGTCTCGAATTTCAATGCGATGAGCTCACGGACCTCGATTTTTTCCTGCGGCTCGACCAGCTCATACGGAAAGGTATAGTGCAGGATGTGGGATAAAACGAAAATCAAAAGCAGAACAGTCCCTGTGACGGTCGTAGAGGCGGGCACAAGGTTGTCCTGCCGGGCGATGTAGTCAGTCAAAATTCTCAAAGTTCAGGCTCTTTTCAATTTTATGTCGTTGACAAATATCGATTACATCAATCAAGTTTTGAGCAATGCTGGATTTTTCGGGTTCCAGATTTATCACGAGTTTGACCTGCCGGTTTCTGCAAAGACGATTCTTTTCGACCAGAACGGCTTCGAGTCCCTGCAGGTTTCCCACCCGGCTCTGCCCCCCATCATCTTTGATAATAAAATAATCGCGATAGATGTGCAGAGAAGCCGTACTGGTTGCGAGCGATGCCGGTGTGTTGTCATCACCTCCTGCCGGTAAGTCGACGTAGCCCGTCTTCAGTTGGCTGACAGCAACGAAAGTCATGAGGACAATCAACGCGACGTCGATCAAGCGGATGAGTGCTCGATTTCTATTCATTGACAATCCGGCTCATGTGGTTGTCAGGCATGCTATTTCCCTATTTCACTCGTACGACATCCAGCCCCTTCGGCAGGCCGAGTTCTTTGCATATTCTTGCAACTGCGATGCTGTATTCGAGTGGCGATTCCCAATGGGCGCGGATGCGAACGCCAATTTGCTGCGTCTCCGTTTGCTTCTCCCTGGCCTCTGCTAAGAAATTTTGCAGATCATTTAATGTCTGAAAGACAACTTCACCGCCGTCGATCAGGTAAGTGCCATCTTTTTCAACGCCAACCGTGATGATCCTGGCACCTTCAGGTTCAGCTTCGGGAGCTTCAGTGCTTTTCGGCGGCTCGATAGTCTTAACGGAGCTGACCTGGGACACAGATACAAAACCAAACAGCAAAATGAAGACGATATCGATCAGCCGGATGATCGTCCTGGTATTCATAATTCTTTCTCTTTTGTGGGTCTATGTTGATTTGTGGGTAAATCTTGTCAATCCTGTCAAAAAACATAAGCCCGCACAAAACAACATAGTGCCTCTTTTGTTTCATCTCTGCTATTTTAGCAGCATGACTTTTTGTTGCCGGCGCCAGGTGTCGCCACTGCGCGCCTTCGCTACCACCTGCACAACATAAATTCCGCTGCTCAGCCGCTGACCGTTGCTGCCGCGACCGTCCCAGACCCAGCGCTGCTCTCCACCCTCAGGGAATTCCGCACTCGTGCGGAAGACCTGCCGGCCTTGCAGGTTGTAAATGGTGAATTCCACTTTGCCCGCCTCTGGCAAAACGTAACGGATGGTGGTGGTCGGATTAAAAGGATTCGGATATGCATGGTCGAGCACAAATGTATCGGGAGTGTATGCAGACCCGTCCGGGTTGCCTTCGACGTCAATCTCATGCACTGTTCCGTCAGTGGTGACCATGCCCGCGTTTTCTATACTCAGTCGTGCCGGGTCCGGAGGCTTGTCAGAAGAAATCAGCAGTTGCAGTATCTCACCGCCCCCTTCCAGTACCGGCGCGCCTGCCGTGAGCATCAAACCGACGCTTAATACTCCCCTATCCTGATCGTTTGACGAAATGAGCAAGGGCCTTGCGAGCCAGGCATCGCCAGATTGGATGGCCGCAAATCGCAAGCTGCGATCGTGATACCGTATACGAAGCATCGAACCATAGAGCGCTTCTTGCTGCCGGCTCCGGTAGTTCACAGAAAGCCGGTACATATTGGGCTCGTTGGTCTGGACCCATGCCCAATCCAACCTGCCTTGCGGCAGTTGCCCGGACATCCGGTATGACGGTCCCCCCGTCTCCGGAGCATCTGTCGTCTTGCCCCAGTTCAAACCGACGGGAACAAGGTCACGTTCATCGATATTTCCGCTGCCATCGGCATCCGAATGGGCAGCAGCGCTGATTGGGTAGCGTTCGGCTAACTGTGCTTTCCAGGTTAGCGGATTTTGCTCGGACGGACGTCCGCCTCCCCGGATATCCCAATAAAGGCCCAGCACGGTCACATCGGTCAGCTCCACTTTACCGTTTTGGTTGGTGTCCCCCGGCCAGACAATAAGTCCATAACTGTACAGCG
>JAABXR010000252.1:22251-23782 GCA_011776225.1 Phycisphaerae bacterium | reverse complement strand
GAGCATCGTGCTGTCAGGCATCGTCCCAGAAGCTTGAAATGTAATGTGCGCAAGCATCCCTCGTCCTTCGATCAGCCCGCTTGCCGGAATCTTGCTCAGCTCGAGCGTGATGACGCCATTGGCCTGGTCGACGCTGGCAGAAATGGTGTGCTCTGATAGCGGCCCAAACAGAGCCCCGGCAAGCACGTTCTGATCCTGGGGTTGCTTCACCTTCAGGTAGTTTGAATTGTACTCAAGCTGAATGGTCAGACTCTTCATCTGGTGACGAAGATAATTACTGTTCTGAGGAATTTCGAAGTCGAGGGTAAATTCCCGGGCCGGACTCACGCGGTCCGTTGTCGAGGGTGCGATGGTCACCACATATTCCGGTGCAAGGTACGATGAAGTATCAGAACTGGCCGCTCCATTCTGTACCTCAATGTGGACCAGCCTGCGGGTACCGTCAGTCGTTGGGTTGTGGGTGTTATAGGTTATCTTGTATTGATTGCGAAGCTCAGCTGCGATCGCAGCATATATCTGCTGCAGGTCACTCGAGGTTGGGCTGCGGTAGTAACGTCCCGCAGTATTCTCTGCCAGGGTAATCAAGTTTTCCTCCTCCTGACTACCCGGCTCAAGAGACAGGCCTATCGTAAATATCGGGATCCCGCTGTCCGTCGCCCTTCTTAACGCCTGCCGAAAAGAATTCCTGCTTGCCGTGTCTGCACCATCGGTTAGCAGTATGATCACCCTCCGGCCGGTCTCAGGCCGGGTCAGGGTTACGGTGTGGATGACCGCATCGTACATAGCCGTTTCCCCGGTAGCCTGAATACCTGAAATTGCCGTCACCAGTGAGTTCGTGTCGCTGGAAAACGGATGTACGGTAGTCACAAGCTCGTTGAATGCAACGACAGCAGCCCTGTCCCGTGGCTGGAGCAGCCTGACAAAATTAGAGGCTGCAGACCTGGCATCTTCTATGGGTTGTCCTCGCATGCTTGAGCTGCGATCCAGAACGAGCGCTGCCGTGATACCTTCTCCACCTTCGGAGATTTCGAGTACCTCGATTGGACTTTCCAGCTGGCCATCTTCCCGCACAGTAAAATTGTCTTCAGTCAGACCTGCTATTGGGGCACCAGAATTGTCCCGAACCGATACGAAGGAGACGATTTGAGAAAAGCCTGACGCATCAATCTCCTTGTATTCCAGAGTCAAAGACTGCGCCGTCAAATAGTTGACGATGCCGAACAACAGCATGAGTAAGACAAAAAGGTTGGGTTGTTTTGATCTGCTTCTGGCCGGTTCCTTCATAACCGGCAATGCTCTAAATCGCATCATTCTGTCTCGATTTTATGTTTGTTTACCTGAAGCCTGGCCGGCTACAGAATCAACCACAAGAGTCCCTTTTTCACTATTTGTGTTGTACTTCTTACGATGTACAGATAAGTTCCGGGCAACATAGACCGGTTCTGTTCGTCTTTGCCGTCCCAGGCATTTTCCCCACCACTCAATCTTTTGACTGACCTGCCGGCTTGATCCATGATCACGATCTCCCAGT
>JAABXR010000252.1:8188-22221 GCA_011776225.1 Phycisphaerae bacterium | reverse complement strand
GGGGTGAACGGATTGGGAATCACCGCCAACCCATCGTCCACGACGATACACACCGGAGCACCGTTTACCAGTGGAATAGACGTTCCGAGCGGGTCATTTGCTGAGCTGTTGCGGATTGCGAAACAAGTTTGCCACCCTGGCGGCGCCGTATCCTTAATCCTCACCGGCATCGTCATGACAATCCCGAAACCGTCTTGACCAGGGGCGCCCCGCTTTCGGCTCACCGCAAGGTAAAGGATGTTGTTTTCTGGCTCGTGCCGCGTGAAGGTGTAAGTGTCCGGCTGCAGGAATGGTCCGGCTGCTGCCTGTACGGGTTCAATGAATTCCAGGTAAGCATCGTTGGAATAGACCAGCTCAAAACTCAAACCGAAGAGAGCTGAAATCGGCTCCGATGGTGAACCTACCGTCACATTGAGCACCATAAGCGAGCCCGCCATCACAGGACTTGCCAGTTGTTCAATCGATATCGCCGCAGCCGCTATCGCCCGGTTTGACGCCTGATTATCCTCGTCAGAGGCCAAACCCGTCTGGCAAAAGGCCGTTACAAGCCGTAAACAGATGAACGTTGCAAGAATACCCGCCGAATATCGTCTCATGAAAGCTTTCATCATAAAGGCACATCCTCAGTGTCGGCAGCAGCCAAAAAACATGGATTAACCACCACCCGGGAACTCCATATTGTCCTCCATATTGTCGCCATTGTTTGCAACAGGCAAATCGCTGCTGGCGGGCTCAGGAACGATGGTCGGTTCCGGCTCTGGCTGATCATCCTGACCGTCCTGCTGCTGCATGTCGGGCGGGCTCACCGGCGCTTGCGCTTGCGTTCGCTTCTCTATATTAAGCAAGGCCTGACGTACTTGCTCTGCGCGGCTGGACAACAGATTCAATTGTTTATTGAAAATCGCAAACACAGCTGTCGCTCCCATGTTCAGAATGGAGCTTATAATAAGGCCGACCAGGGTCGTCACCAGGGAAACACTCATACCCTGCAGGATCGTGGGCCCGTCCAGTCTGCCGCTGTGAAAAGTGGCAAAAATACCCCAGACTGTGCCAAGCAATCCAAGGGCACCGGCGGTATCCGAAAGGAAATTCACCACCCTGTTAAACGTCTCAAACGAATTACGCTCCGCGCTCAGGAATTGATTGGCATCATCCCTAATAGGCTCCGCCCGACCGGTCTTATTGAAAGTGAAGACAGTCTGCCGGAACAATCTTGCTGCGCGATTCGACGCGCTGTTTTGAATCGCCTGCAGCAGGGACCGCATATCACGCAACTGGACAATCTCCGCGTAAAGCATCTCTGAGCGCTTTTTTTCCTGAAACTCCACCAGCGTGCGAAATATCAGCAGCATAAGGCCGCCAGCCGTCAGGGCCACGAAGGGCCAAAATAGCCAATCCGTCATTCGAAGAATCTCCCAAACGGAGAAATCCCGCACCAGAGGGGTACTCCCTGCCTCGTTCTGAACTTGTGCAGAATCCTGGTTTGCAGATGTGATTTGTTCTTCCTGCCCCACAATCTGTTCCGCTGAACTAAGAACCAGGACCAAAGCACAGACCGCAACCACACTCAGGAGCAAACTCTTCTTCCAAATGGTTGCTTGAAGATAATTTGAGGTTCCCAAGATGTCCTCCTTCATATTTGCAGCGGTTCCGAATATCGTTCAGTTTCGATCACAACCGTCCATTTCTTTTGAGACTCTGTCAAGATTGCGATTGCTTTGTGTTGGTTGACGCTGGTCGCCCTTTTTCATCTACGTGCCATCCTTGAATTGCAGCTTTACCGAACGCTTGATATAAGCCACTTCTACTTGTTTAGGTTGCGCTGCCTTGATCCTGCCGCTCTGCCCCTGCACTCTAAAGTCCAGTGTATAAATTCCCGGAGCGACAAGTTTACTCTCCTGATTTTTCCAATCCCAGACAAGGGTTGCAGGCAATACCCCTTTACCGTCATATTTCCGGACCACTTTTTGCGAAGCGTCACGGATTCTCAGCCTCCATCGCCTTGCCCTGCGGTTTTTCCCTGCGACCTGCAGCTGGATCTGAAGATTTTGCGAAGACAGCTCTGGACGCTTTCGGCGTACCGTAGAACGGCCAGGTTCGAATCCCTTCAAATTCGGTAGCCCGGAAGAAGTCAGCTTTAAGACGTGAATCCTCGAACGATCCAGCAGGGAAATGTGGTGCAGGTACTCTTTGATCATGCTTGCATCGTACATGCTGCTGCTATCAGCTCTCAATATCAGTTCAAGATCCGGCGTATTATTCAGTTGCTCAGCGATTGTACCGGCATATGTCCGGAACCTTTGCAGGCGATCTTCATTGGCCTCGTTTGGACTCAAGGCGCCTGCCGTAATCACCATAAGATTGCGCCGGAGACCAACCGACGAAAGGAACAGCCGTATCAGGTCGGGATTAGACGCTAAATCTTCCAGCTCAATGTCAGATGGCATTTCCCTGGTCACGGTTTCCCGGATGACCTCCAGGCGGGGGTTTGGCAGCACGAGTTCCGGCGTACCAATGTCCCCGGAAAAGACCCTGTCATAGACGAATTCATGCGACCCGAGCGAGACCGCGCGTGTATCCGCCGTTGGCAAATCAATTGTGTAACTCAGCTGATGATCTTTTCTCAGGGAGAAGGTCGCCTCCAATTTGAAAGGCATGCCGCTTTCGTGGCCGATGCGAAAACTGCCTATATGCTCGGGAGTGAATGACAAAAAGAATCCAACTCTTTTTCGAGAGCCATCGTCATGAAGCACCAGGGTTGGCATGATGTTACCAATCCGGTATCCGATGGCGGCTATCATCTCACGCGGAAGTAATGCTTCGCTGCCAACGCCGATGTCCGCCCGATTTATATGATTCATCCCGAAACCGAGCGACAGATTCTGGGCACGCCAGAATAAGCCCAGGCCGAAATTGGGGCTATTTGTTGCCAGATTGCCAGCGAGAACCGGATCGTCAGCATCCACCAGATTAAAACCATCCTTGTTGAAGGATCGGTTTTCTATGCCGAGCTTTAGTCCTACCGAAAAGTTATTGACCACTTCCCGGCTTAACAGAAGCGAAGCTGCAATCTCCTTATTGATCCCGGCGGTAGAATAACGCATGTCGAAACCCAGCCCTATTCTGCCTGGTAAGAAAAAAGGTATGCTTATATTGACGCGGTTCTCGCGCAGATCGAAGGGGTTATCGGGGACAAATCCCAGATGTCGTATTTTGAGTCCAACAGAAAACTTTGTCTCTTGATATGGAATAACAGCTGGGTTGATTTCAGAAGTCCAGTGCATGCGCGGGTCAGCCGGATTCCAGAAGTCCAGGCTCTGAGCACATACGTTTTGCAGAAAAAAAAGGCCAAGTAATGCCGTTCCGAGGTGTCCAAAACGACTCCTGCGGCCTGTTCCTGACCTGAAGCGTGTCACTGAGTTGCAGTTCATGATGCCTTAGTTATTCATCCGGGTGCCGAGAAACATGGAGCAGTTATATATAAATTCGCTGCGCAGCACTTGCAATTATGATACCACGCTGTTTAGCGGTCTCATTTTTGTGAGCGGCGACGACTAACCTAAATTCAAATGGGTGGAGATCTTTTGAGACGACTTAATCACCTTAAGAAACCATGACTTATAACAAGCTTCGTTGATAAACAGTCCACAAATATGGCACTTATGAATATGCAAATACTATAAGTCCATATAAAGGAGACCTCTTTACCACAAGTCCGTTCGAAAGATTATCCATCTTTATCCACTTTATCAAGAAATCGCTTAAATGACTGCCCACATGGTCGTCTCAAAAGAGCCGCACCCTAATTAAATTAAAGGCAAGACAATTGTCCTTAAGATTTTATAGAGTTTAATCGTTTTGCCCCAAATTGGTTTGCCTTACCAAAGCCTGAATAGTTACAAAAACAGGTCTTTATGTTTAATTCGCATTGTGAGCGGCTTGCCACTCTGACCACATTTATCCGTGGGCATCAGTGTGAATCAGTGGCTTAATTTAAATGTATTTTGGTTGCGGCTCCGCTGCGCCGTGTCAATCCGTGGCTATAAATTTGCGGCGTTGCCGTGCCGTGTGAATCAATGACTAAATTTGAGTGTATTTGAGCTACAGCTCTGCCGCGCTGAGGTAAACTCGGGGTACTCCGTGTATTTTTTATGAGAGGGCGATGCGGGAACACTCTCCCCTAATCGAGCCCAATTTCCGTAAGATAATCATCATCAAAGCCAAAATAGTGTGCGAGTTCGTGAATGAGGGTTGTCCGGATTTGTTTGCGCAATTCGGCGGTCGTTCGGGAAAGGCGTTGCAGAGGTCGACGAAAAAGGAAAATCTGGTCAGGCAAATAAGGCTCCTCCCCGAAGGCACGCTCTGGCAGGGGCACACCCACATACAAACCAAGCAGATTTGTTTCTGTGTCATGCCCAAAGTCCGCCAGCAATTCTGCATCCGGTTCGTCCTCCACAACAATGCTCATGTTTCGGATCGCCTTGCGAAATCTACGCGGCAGTCTGGCAATTTCTTCATCAACGATTTTTTCAAACTCGGCTTGTTTCATGTAGACAAAGCTGCCTTTGGCCAATCATCGGGATTCATTGAATCGGACAGAGAAAGCGGCGGCAATCCCCAGGCGATCCCTGGCCTCGTCACAGTGCTCGTTGGCGACACGATTTTCCCAAGTAACCGCAAAACTCGCGACAAACCGAGGGCGGATTCTCATAAATGGAACATTTCACACACGAACCGATATGCCGCTTCACAAGGCTTTTCAAATTACTCTGAGATCTCTTGCTTATTCACCTCCTCCATTTCGGTCAAATCTTCCGGTCGAGAAGGCTTTACCAAAGATAAAATTATCGAAGACAGCAAAATGACGGCTATCACACCTAAGGCGAGCGTCACCGGCATTTTGTATATTTCGGCAATCATCATCTTGATTCCTACAAACACCAATATTACTGCCAGACCGTAGTGGAGGTACTCGAACATCCGCATGATGCCAGCCAGGGCAAAATAGAGGGCACGCAAGCCTAAAATGGCAAACACGTTCGAACTGTAGACAATAAAGGGATCCACTGTGATCGCGAGGATGGCCGGTATCGAATCCAGGGCAAACATAACGTCGGTGGTTTCGACTACCAACAAAACCACGACCAGCGGCGTGGCCATGTATTTGCCCTTTTTCTTTATGAAGAATTTATCTTCGTGATAATCTTTTGTCACGGACATAAAAGATCGAAACAATCGGATCAGCGGATTCTTCTCAGGATGGACTTCCTTTTCCGTTCGAACGGACATTCTGATTCCGGTAAAAATCAGGAACGTCCCAAAGATGTAAATCACCCAATGAAATTTCTGAATCAAAGCGACTCCGGTAAAAATAAAAATGGCCCGCATAATCAGAGCACCCACGATGCCCCAGAAAAGAACCTTGTGTTGGTATTCGGCTCTCACGCCAAAGTAGGAAAAAATCATGATGAACACGAACAAGTTGTCCACACTGAGTGATTTCTCAATCAAATAGCCGGTGAAATACTCGAGGGCCTTGGCCGGACCTTGCCAAAAATAGATTAATACATTAAAAAGCAGGGCTAGGGCAATCCACACGGCACTCCAGATCAACGCCTCTTTGATTTCTACTGCGTGAGTCCTGCGATGAAAGACACCCAGGTCCAGCGCCAACATGGCCAGCACGAACAAGTTGAACAGCGTCCATACAATGACTTGATTTTCCATTAAATCTCTCTCCTTATGCTTTGGCTAACTCAATCGAAGCATCGAGGGTTCAGCCAATCTAGAGGTTTTTGAAGTTGGCTGCCCTCTATGAGTTGTCGGTTGATGAATCGCGACCACGAAGTTGTTCCATTTCGCTTTCGTTTGATTCATCAACTACAGCCACAATCATCTGCTCAGATTTTGGATCAATTTTCTGGCCAGCGGTTATGACAGCCAGCCGGTTATCTCCTGTGATCAGGAACAGCGGAATCACGCTTCCTCCGTAGTAGTGTTGAAACGCCTGGTAATCGAATTCTTTGCTTAATTTCGTTGTTTTTATGGTTGCGCCCGTCAGAAATCGATTGCTCAAGTAACGGTAGTGCATTCCCTCTCCGAATAAGAATCGGCCCCGTAAATGCTTGGGAGAATACGTTTCTTCCTCACCCTTCTTCTCGCTTTCCGGGGGCAACTGATAAAGCTCTTCGCTTTCGAATATCTCAGAGAAATTTAAAGCCGCCAGAGAATTGGCCTCATCGTTCGGTGTAAGGGCCAGGAGGCGACCGATGCCGTCCAATTCAATCTCATCCAAAATGTGCTCAGACAAGACACTGCCATGATAGGAAGGGATGCCTTCCATGCGTGCGGTGTAAATGTTGGCTCGGTTTGTGTCCACCATAACCACTTTAAAGGTCTTCGCCTGCAACGTCTTGGCAATATCGCGTGCCCATGCGTGCGCACCGATAATGAGCACGCCTTGAGGATTAGACTGAGCCACGTTTAACCGCCGGGCAATGGGTGTGGCTGTTAAGCCGTAAATGGCAACTGTGCCGACAATCACCATAAACGTAATGGGCACCAGATACTCTGTTTGTTCAAGCCCGATTTCTGCCAGCCGCAGCGCAAATATCGATGCGACGGCGGCGGCGACAATGCCCCGGGGCGCCATCCAGGAGATAAAAAGCCGTTCGCGCCAGGTCAAATCCGATCCGAGAGTCGACATGAACACAGAGAAAGGCCGAGCCAGAAAAATCAAAATCGCCAGAAAGATCAGGCTTTCCATCGTGAAATGTTGAAAATCATTTATTTGAAGTCGGGCCGCCAGTAGGACAAACAAGCTCGAAATGATTAGAACCCGCAAGTTCTCTTTAAACTCCACGATGTGCTTGATGGCAACAGTCTTCTGATTGTCTAACGCCAAACCCATCAAAGTTGCGGCAAACAATCCGGATTCCTCCTGAAATAAATTGGAACTGACAAATGCTACGATGACCAGCATCAACGTGACGGTTTCCTGCAAAAAATCCGGAACCCAAAACTGTTTGAGCAAAAATACCAGAAGACGGGCCAGAATGAGTCCAATCAGACCTCCCAAAAATACCGTTTTTACAAGACTCAGCAGCACCATCGTGGTGGCTTCCTGGACCTCACCTACGAGGATGGCTTCGAAAACCAAAACGGCAAGCAAAGCACCGACAGGGTCAATAGCAATACCCTCCCACTTCAGGATATCAGCAACCTTTCCGATGGGTCGGATGTGTCGGAGCAAAGGACCAATCACGGTTGGGCCGGTCACCACCAAAATGGCACCGAGTAGAATCGAAAGGTTTAGATTCAGATCCAGGAGAAAGTGTGCACTAGCAGCAGCTATTGCCCAGGTAAGCATTCCCCCTAAGAAAATCAACATCAGCACAACTCTACCGATCTCCCGCAATTCACTGATCCTTAGGGTGAGACCGCCTTCAAACAGAATGACGGCCACGGAAATCGACACGACCGGCAGCAGCAGATCCCCCATGAGTTCATCCGGATGCAAAAAGCCCGTAACAGGTCCCGCGATGAAACCGAAAACAAGCAAGAACAAGATTGAGGGCAATTTCAAACGCCAGGCCAACCACTGTGCACCGATGCCAAGAACAATGATGCCCGCAAGACCGATTACCTGGTGTTCCGACAAGTATCCACGCCTCCCATTCTGGAACTCTCGTTCAAAGAATACATGGTTCACAAACAAACACGCTATATTAAGGATTTTTTTCTAATCTGCAAGAAAAAACGAGATGCTTACGATTTCAGGGGTGATTTATCGTGATGTTAACTCAAGCGGAGACGAATTAAGAATGTGATTGATATCTTTGCGGAGCTTCTTTAATGATCTCAATAGCCTTGTCTCTGTCCTCCCCGCCTTCCACGCCTGTCTTCTTTCTTTTCCAACTCTTTATAAATCGCAAAAAAAATGTGCAATCTCTTTCAAGAAATGGGGCGGCACATCAGGTAACTGATCCAGATAATTCCAATTCGGATCTGACACAGGCACACACAGGATTTTTTCATCCCAGACGCATCTCGTCCAAAACGTTTTAGTAGTCTTCCTACCCCATAAAGCCGTCGCTCGGGCTAAAAGCGCCCGTGGCAAGCAGCTCCAGATCGCAAACAGCCCGCTCTGACAATTGGATTGAAGGCAGGCGACTGGCGAGGCTTTTGAACTTCGTCGTGATGTTCAGGATCGACGATTAGATTTTTGAGTTCTCCACCATAGAGAAATCAGTGCAGAAGGTTAAGTGACAGGCTGTCATAAAAGGGCTTCCTTATTTCTTAACCCCATTCTTCGAGATGACAGATCGATAAATCGCCACGGTCTTTTCGATCTGGCGCTCGAGGGAATGTTCATAAACGTCCGATAGCGCCTGCTTCGCGATCCGCTCGCGCAGTGCGGGATCGAAGAGATGCATCAGGCATTCCTGTAGTTGCTCGATATTTTCTGATCCGAAAAGCAGGCCGTTGATACCATCATTGATAAGCTCGGGAATGCCACCGACACGAGTGGCGACAACAGGCGTGCCGGAACCCATGGCTTCGAGAATAACCGTTGGTGTGCCTTCGCTGCGGCTGGGTAGGACGAAGGCGTCTGCTGCTGCATACCATTGCGGTAATTCATGATTCGGTTTTGCTCCCGTCCAGGTCACATGGGCATTCAGATGCGCGTATTCGGACTTGAGCTTTTCTTCTTCCTGCCCTTCGCCAATAACGATGAGCTGCAAGCGAGAAAGCGTATTCATGCCGCTCAAGGCCTGCAACAGAATATCCAGTCCTTTACGATAACGGATGCTCCCCACAAATAACACCACCAGTTTTTCAGCCGGAAGCTTCAATTTCGCCTTCGCAGTGCTTTTAGCGGATGGTAAGTATGGCGTAAAGCTGCTGAGATCACAGCCAACATCGATAACGGCGATCTTTTTTGGTGGCATCCCGAGCTCGCCAGTCAGCTTGTTTTCGAGATCACCACTGACGGCAATGAGAAAGGCCGCGCGTTTCAAAAAATAGCGCACGATCGCGCGCTGGAAACCTCTCGGCGGCAGCATATAAACATCGCCGCGATGCAGCGTTATTACGAGAGGCTTGCGAAGGAAAATCTCCGGAACCTGAACCAAACAACCTTTTGTCAAAAAACAGCAGAATCTGTCTGTTCACGGACTTATTCCTGTGCGTACGGCTATCCGATTTTAATGCACTCACACTCAAAACTATCTGACTATTTTAAGATTTCTTGGTGGAAGAGCTCCCCTTTGAAAGCGGATGCGGATATGCATAAGGAGTATAGCCAGGCATTGGCTTATCATTGTAGTAATCCCTGTTTTCCTTAATGTGATCACGAACAGATGAATTATCACAGTTATCAAAGGTATGAATTTTTATATCAGTATCGCTACCATCCAAGGCATTGTTCCACTCATACAAAGGTGCGGAATCTTGAATGCCATCTCCGTCTATATCGGAAGTCCGCCCTATCTGGTCCAAACAAGGATAGCCGGTCGAATCGAGATTACCGTCAAGTTGACTATTGCCATCGCATGTATCCCAGCCGAATCGCTCACATTGATCCTGGACAATTTCCGAACATGACCTGTAATTGGTTACCATGATAGGGTTGGTAAAGTTACCGCCATTTACCGTTGTGAATGTATTGTTATAGATGACTCCGGTACCTCCTCTTAGATTTATTCCACGATAAGCAGATTGTCCATCCATCGTAAACGAATTTTCATAGATCTCATAGCTGTGCACCCCCCTCCCTGGATTATTACAAACATCATGCGTACCTATGGTAATATTAGTCAATTTATTATGACGGAAGACAAAACGGCCGCCAAAGCTGGCATCTATCGCGACATTCCATTCGTTGACGGTTTTAAAGTCAAAGGTGCAATCTTCAACATATACGGCCTTTTCACCACCAAGCGAAAGGGGTCTTGCCCAATCCGTGCTATCATCTGCATGTACCAGAATACAACTAAATGTTTTGTTACCTGTAAAAATGCAGTGATCGATGACTCCATAGGTCCAACTGTACCAACCTATTTCTATTCCAGAGCTTATTTCAAATTTACAATCGTCAATACGCCAGTTTTTGCTATTCCCCCTTATCATGATGATCCCATTAGAACCATCTTGACCAGTAAACGTGAATCCGGTAATTCTGAATGGTTTACTTTCAGTACCTGATATAAAAATCGGCACTTCATTCCACGCAGAACCCGTCGCATCTGTGATAATAGTCTGGTCTATCCCGGCGCCCTGGACAGTAATGTTCTTGTTTGAAAAGTCAATTCCGGATGTCCAGATGCAATTACCTGCCGGCACCAACACCACAGTTCCGTCACTTGCAGAGTCTATGGCCGCTTGCACCTCTGCCTGTGAACAGCCTGAGGCCTTTATGATGGCTCTATCTTCAATGGATTGCGCTTGATTTAAAGAACCGGATTCAACACATGTGAAAGAAAGAAGTGAAATTGCATAGAAAAAATTTTGCAATTTTAGTTTTCTTATGTTAACCATTTTGCTCTCCCTAATTTTGAAAAAACAAACTCGCTTTTTCCGATCTCTCGAGCAATATTGATACCGCAACATGAGTCGAGGATGCAACAATCGCTTACTTATCACAACAAAATAATTGAGAGAAATGCTTGTTTTTCGTTTTAAATTTCAACCACCGACGCCGCGCTTCTTTGATGAGCCTATTTTTGATTTTGGTACCATCTCACGTAACACTGACTTGAATTGCGATATGGGTTGTACGCTTTGATAAGCAACTATGATCAGGAGGAGATATACGGATCCACAAAGAAGAAAAGAAACAATAATTCTGATGAACACATTAAGCTCCAGAAATATCGCAGAAGTCCAATCAACTGAGTACAAAATATACCAGCACAGAAAGCCCGCACCAACTGCACACAAACAGTATCTCCATATTTCTGAGACGAGAGGAGCAAACTTAAGATTTATGGGCCTGCTAGCATACCATAAACCGGGCCCGATCAACAAATAAAACGATACGGTATATGCAATGGTGACGCCAAGAATTCCGAATGGCAAGCCAACAAGAAATGAGAGAGTCGTCACAACAAATGCAATAATACCCCAACGAAACCAGCGATCAGGTCTGCCCAGAGAAAGATGAAGCCACCCATGGGTCGAATACAGCAGCATAATTCCCAGGCTGGCTGCGAAAATGGAGAGTATTTGACCTGTCTTGTTCCACTGAGGCCCTAAAAGCAATAGAGTTAAATCATTAGCTATCAGGAACAACATCGCGCTAATCGGCATTCCAACAAAAGCAATCATCGATAAGGCATGTATATAATAGCGGCGGTACCTTTCAGGATTGTTGCACAATCTGCTCAATGCAGCAACAGCCACACTGGTAACAGGGTGAGTTAATTGATTTGCAGACATGCTAAAAAGATGATAAGCCCTATCATAGAATCCTAATGATTGGGTGCCAAAACGCCATCCGATAAGCATTTTATCGAGGTTTCTGGAAAAATAATTTACAGTGAAATTACCGTAAGTATTGATGGCAAATCTTAGCATAGCCTTGACACCCGTTCTCAGGGCAGGCAATCCAGGCCGCCAGCTGCACAATATCCAGGCACCAACAGCTGTTGCTAACGGCAGGGCAATGCGTCTCGCTACCAAAGCCCAGTACCCCCAACCCAAGCCCGTTAAAGCAATTGCTAAAATTACGCTCAATAATGTGGCTGATACCTGAATAGCAGACACACCGTAGAAATGCATATTCCGCTTCATCAAGGCAAGATGGTGTGTTGACAATCCCGCAAAAATAACGGATGACGCAATTGCGATAGTAATTGATACAAGTCGCGGTTCTTTATAGAAGCCGGAAATAAAAGGCGCAAGAGCCATCAAAAGCAGTGTCAAAGCAAGACTTAACACGAAATTTATCCAAAAAAGCGTGCTGATCAGCTTGTGGTTTATTTCCTTTCGTTGGATAATAGCCTCAGTAAAGCCATTCACGCCAAAATTCTGCAAAAGCAGGCTGAATGCAGTAACCATGGAAATCAACCCAAAATCATCAGGAGCCAGAAGTCTTGCCAATATGATGGTACCGATCATCTGGATCCCGTAAGCTGACATGTTAAAGAATACAACGGCCCCAGCTCCTCTTAAAGCATGCTTTTTTAAATCTACACTTAAGTGATCCGGATGGAAGTATTCGCGTTTTTTCGCTGGCTTCGCTTCAAGAGCGCTCATTAATCAAAAAGAATTTACTATTGAACCTCAACTAGCATAAATTGGTAGCAATCTACCTTAGACTTCTATGCTTTGAATTTCCGGTGACCTGCGTTCCTGTATTGATCCTTGAATCCGAAGCTGCCCTAAACGCGGGAAATCCATGGCAACGAGAATAAAAAAAAACCGCATCAGGTGCACTCCATGAAAGGCCGCTTCCGTAACATTGTAAAACAACACCATGACCAAAAATGTCAGCCGAAATTTGCCGTAGTCGTAGTCAAGCAAAAACGTTCTGGTGCTTTTTTGGTAAGCCGAGATGATGACGACGACAAGCAATAAAGTACCTATCCATCCAAGGTTGAGATAGGTTTCAAGATAGCCATTATGAGACTGATTTGGACGCCACCAATACCTTGCCCAGAACTCTTCGGCTCTGGCGCCTAACCAAAAGCTTTCGTACCCGGTCCCGACAAGAGGATTAATTTCGATATCAATAAGCTGGTTCCAGAGATCAAGCCTTCCCGTCAATGTCATGTCACGTCCCATGCTCGACACAAGAACTTCAACATCAGATAGAAGTATAAGTATGAGAAAAACAAGAGCATAAAAAAGAACCAAACCGCCAATCGCTTTCACATTTCTCTTCATTATGGGTAGTTCTGTCCAGACAAGAATAAAGACACCGGTAATAAAACACATGGTCGAAGTTGCACTGTCGGCCATTCTCAACAGCCATAATACCATGATTAGGAAGACGATATGAATAAATACTTTCTGTTTGTCAAAGTGTGTGTTTCTTTTGCGCCACATTGCGAGCAAGTCCCAGAAGAAATAAATACCGGAAAACAGACATAAAAAACCAAGTCCATTTTTGGTGGTTGCTACCCCGTGGTAATATGCCTCGCCTGTCCAGCGGGAATATGATCGCCCTAAGTCCGGATAGTATTTGATAAAGACGACTGACAAAGGGACAAGCACATACGCGCATCTTCGGAGAACTGTTTTTACGGCGTTGACGGGATCAGATTCGCTAAAGACCACCAGAACCATCACAAGAATTCCAATGGACTTGATCCATCTCTTGAAGGACACGAACGGAAAATCGGACCACACTATACTGATACCGCCATACAAAAACAGCAAAAAAATCCAAACATTACAGTTTAATATCTGTGGCCAGGATATTTTTCTTCTGGATAAGATGAATAAGCCGGCAATGATGAGGACTAAAAAAATGTTTCTGTCAAGAGGACTGCCTTCCAAGAGATCACCTACTTCAGGTGATTCCAAAGGACCTGCCGGATTTAGCCATTGAGAAACAAACCTCGATCCAATAATCAACATCCAAATCAACGGAACCCAGAGGGCGGAAGAAACGTTTGATTTTCCCTTAAAGTCCAGGATAAACAGACACAGTATAAAGAAAATGCATAGAAGAAGAGCTATCTGTGGTGGCATAATGCAGTACCTATCGCTCTTCGAGCAATAGCCGGTGAATAAGTTCGGCAGTCAGAATCTTGTTTATTTCCTTTGTATAGTTTCGATTCCCCTTCATATGCTTCGAGACCATCTCCTCCACAAATTTAGGGTTCAGATATGGTCTAGTTGCAGACCGCCCATCCAGCAAAATCTGTCGCACATAATCTGATAACTGGTCGCGAAACCAAATTCGGAAGTGGGAGAACTTATGGCGTCCCAGGAACAACCTCTCTAACTGCAAAGGTGCAAATGTATGATCAGCTCTTGCCAGCCACTGGTGCATTCCATAGTCGAAGCAGTATTCGGCTTTAAAC
>JAABXR010000252.1:0-8080 GCA_011776225.1 Phycisphaerae bacterium | reverse complement strand
CTGTGTCCCTTGCTGATGTCGGCAAAAGTTCTTTCGGCATTTTGCACATACTGCATAAAATCAGGATCCAAGAACTTTTTATTTTGGGGGTCGGGTTTGAATGCTCGGACACTTCGCAGCACCTCGCTGCCATAGTTGCCGGTCATACGAATGGGGGTAATTTCTCTTGCCAATCTGTTGATGTATAGCTCAGGCGATCCGTTTACACCAAGGCTTCCGTCTGTAATATACACCGTCTTTTCGGCCAAATTCGGAAAATCGGACAGAAACTTTTCATCAAGCCGCAAAACCTGATGCGTTTGCTGACAGGCATCCGCAATTTTGCGGGCAACTTTAACATCGTATGAATCACGATGCATACCGCCAAACGTATAACATGGCAATGCATCAGTATGATCGTTTCTCGTTGCCAAGATCATGCGTGTATCCAGACCACCGGTCAGAGACATTGCGATCGGTTGTTTCGAATGGAAGTATCGCGGCAAGATATTCGAAAATGTTTCTTTCAGTCGCTGATAGAATACTTCCTTCTCTAAGGCAGGTTGATTTTCCCAAACGGTCGGCTTGAAATAGTGATCCTTTTTGACACCTCCGTCTTTCCCAAATGTCCACGCGGAGCCCCCGGGCAGCAGAAAAACATTAGAAAACAAGGTTCGGTTTTGCAAGACACAGCCGCAACTGAAGAATTCACCGAAACTATCCGGATCGATTTGTTTTAATTCAGGTAGAATCGCGAGCAGTGATTTCGCTTCAGACGCGAACACAAACGCGTCTTTGCTTTCATGGTAATAGATTCTCTGCATCCCGTATCGGTCATTGAAGAGAACCGCCTTATATTGCCGAAGATCTACCAGAAGGCCATGAAACCAGCCATTCAATAGCTGTAGGAACCCGTCTCCTTCCTCCTCATACAGATGGATCAAATAACTTGCATTTGAGGGGTCAAATTCGTGACCATTCTTTTTGAGCCGATCAGTCACTTCCTTGTCTGCAAAATTCTCCCCCGAGAACAGCAGGAACAGGTCCTTTTTTTCATTTACTACGGGCATGCAGTCAGAAAATGAGCCCCGGTGACACACCCATCCGGTGAAAAGCCCCAGTTGATGATTGATATAGGTACCTGAGGTATAAAAAGGCTCATGCATCATACAATCTATCATCCGATGCAGGTGCTCTTCATTTCTCTCCAGAGGTATTTTGCTTAATATTCCGGCAATTCCGGGCATGAAAAACTTCTCCTAATAGGCCGTGTTGGTTCCAATTATTTCAGACAGCTTTCACCTTTCGGTATTTGATTGTATACCATTTCCTTCGCAGGTTCACTAAATGATCGTTTAACTTTTCCGGAAGTATGCCTCTAATTCCACGATGGAGCTTTAGTTTTAGAACTATTTTTCCTTTGAAGGTCAATGGAATATAATATCTCGGAAGATCGATTTTTTCAAAGCCATTATGCCGTTTAAAATCACCCAAACTGCCTTTACTCCACTTGGTATAAACAAAATAGGGAACGTTTTTCTGATCACAGATTTCCACGGCTCTGGCGATTAATGCGTTGCTTGACGCTTTGTCACGATGCCCGATTTTAGATATAATTTGAGTGGTCATGGCGAATTCCCCGGCATAGGCGAGCATCATGAATCCAATCAGGTCTCCTCCATAATACGCTCCAATAATCTCTTCTCTTCGCAGATTTCTGGAGAACTCTTGTTTGACCGTCTCGAAGTCTTTACCATAGTGCCAGAAAGGTTTATTCTGCCTGATTGGTGTTTCGTTGAATATGCTTATCATGCCTTTTATGAAGTCATCATTGAAATCTACTACCCTAACTTCCACTCCCTTCTTTTTTGCCTTCCTAATTTTATTTCGAGCCTTGAAGTCAATTTGCTCTTTCCACCAATGGTCGAAGCTTTGAACAGGTATGGCAGCAATACTATCCCATTCCATGTAATACTCATATTCTGGCTTGGTATCTGGAAGCCTCTGCCAGAATGTAAAAATATCTACTTTGCTTTTGCCGTTCTTAAAGGCTTTTATTAATAATGCAGGATCTTCTATGTCTTCATACCATTCTTCTGCAACTCTTGCTATTTTAACCAGTTTTCCTGTTATAACAATGTCTTTGTCTTGAATTCTCAATGAATCGAATTCCATAAACTTCCCTTTTACACCTATTACTTTCTTATCGTCTGTCATAGGATAGCCTCCGTGGATCTAACTTCAAGACCGGATGCGCGAGTCATTATTTTATCTGGTTCAAAACTCCTCTCTTTCACCAGCTCCACTCCACAAGCAGCCAAAAGTTTTCCTATATGATCACAATCTTTGATCAGATACCTCATGAAGTAGTGATGGCTGGTCATGAGAAGCATTGGCAAGGCCGAAGTGTAAAGAAGTACTGCAATCAGCGATTTGAAAAGATTGAAAATATCCAAACGCTTGCGTTTTGCTGTGCTAATGCCGCGGAGAAGAGCTCTTTTCAATAAATAAGCTCTCTTAAAACGCTCAGGTGGAACCGTTTCATATACTATCGCTTCATCGCACCATACAAAGAAACAGCCCATAGCAAGTCTTCTTGTGAAAAAATCGGTATCCTCTCCGCCGGTTCTGCCAAAACGAGGATCAAAGGGGAGTTCTTTTTCGTTGATTATCTTCCTAGAAAGCAGCACATTGCCCGACCGCATCTCCCTGACGTCTTTCATAATGGATCCGGTGGCGAAAGACCTTCTCTCGAGCAATTTGCCTTTAACAATCCATTCCGGCGGCTCTACCCGGAAATGGGGTTTTACCGGTCCCAGAACTCCATCGGCCCGAAATTCTTTGGCCGTTATGTATAGCTGAAACAACCAGTTTTCTTCAGGAAATTCATCGTCATCAATAAAGACGATCCAATCACCTTGTGCCTCTTTAATCGCCTTATTCCTGGCGAGAGATATATTCTGCTTCGTTTCACAAAAATAATGGATACCGATTTGATGACTCTCTTTCAACGATATTACCGTGTTTTTAGCCGATTTTGTATCGTCATTATCAACAACCACAATGGAATAATCAAACAAACCTTCGGTTTTTTGATTACAAACCTCTTGCAACAAGCGTTGCAAGAGCTCAGGTCTCTTATAGGTACAAATACAAACCGATATATGATCTTTTTTCTTATTGGTATCCGCTTTGCTTAGTGACCACATAATTCGTGCTCTACCTAATTTATATTTTCAATCATAGTAGCCGAGAAGAGATAAAATGGCCATCTGGGCCAAACGCAGCAAACGGAGAGAGAGTCTGCCAGCCTGTTTTACCCCAATCATCGGCATTAATATTCAACGTATCCTTTCCAATTGGCTGTATCTTTTCTATTTTTTGATGTTTCTTCCATTTTGAATAATAATAGCGCCAGAGCTTTATATGTTGTCGCCTGCGCCCAGTGGAGCATCGGCGTTTTTGCTTTGATCAACGGGTATTGCCTGTAGTAGAAATGGCCGTCTTTGTCCTGCATGTTCTGAATCGTCCAGTTAGCAACTTCTAACGCTAAATCCAGTGCTGATTCGTCGTAGTCGGAAAAATTGGCTAACGTGTCAATAGCTTGCGCAGCACACTGGCTGTCTACAGGGTATACACGATTGTGATAATACTTGGGTCTACCGTTCTCCTCAAAAAAATGGTTCTTATAATACTCAAAGCCTTGACTAAGATTTTCTTCAAAAGTTTTATCATTTGTACTGTCCATGTAGCATTTCAAGCTGTCTAGATTATAGCCTGTATGGAAATTGTCAATCCAATGAAAGTTTGGTTGTTCCCCATAATACCATGATCCATCGGAAAGCTGTCTCGAACAGCTATATTCCATGGCCGCTTCAGCGACTTCCAGGTATTCGGAATTGTCGGTGTATTTTGCAGTTTTTGCTAGCATTGCTGCACCGAGCATGTTGGAATTGTGAATTGAGCTTTGTCGAGTAGGCTGATAGCCTAAACAGACGCCTGAGTTTGTCACTCGACGAGGCAGGCTGAGTATCCAATTGCATACACTTGAGGCGACCTCAAGATACTTCTTCTCTTCAAGGATGTCATAGGCATCGAGAAATGCAAGGCCAATAAGACTGGTCCAAACCGTGATGGGTCTTAATTTAGGATACATGCCACCACGACTCGCAAAATCAAAATGTTTTCCCCAACTATAATCGACGTATCCCGGCGACTTGTTTTCCATCAGCCATTGCAGGCATAGAACAGCATTATCTTTATATCTATTTTTACCGGTTAACTTCAGCATAATAAGATATCCCCATGCCATGTATCCCCTTCCTATTGTGGAATTCAAAGGCTTTACGCCCAGAAGAGGACGAAGGTTGACAGGGCTCTGCCGAACGAGCTGCATCAATAGTCTGTCCAGCAACAAATTGCCAAATGTCAATTGTCTTAAGAATGATGATAAACCATCAAATGGCTCATAGCCTTTATAATTATGATCCTCAACCCATCTTTCTACTTTTTGAAGGCTGTTGAGGAGAATTTCATTAGTATTGAACATATGCTTCTTGTTTCACTGAATAATGAATTTAAGTAAATTTAAGTCTCAACGAGCCAGTTTAAAAGTTCTTAAGAAAATGCGTTTTAACCTGACCATCTGCTCTTTTCGATGAAACATCATAAGTTCCTTCGATACCGGTCTTGCATAGCGGCATAAAAATGCCCATAGATAACCAGCAAATAGAGTACAGCCCCCAATGATGTAAGGCTTGTATTTCATTTGGTAAACCGCCCTGAATAGTTGCCAGATTGGATGGCCGGCTAAATAATAGTCTTTTATGCCGTGCCTGAATCGTGCAACCAGGATATTCGCGTTGCCGGTACCAATTTTTCGGTGATGCAAACACGTTTTGTCTGTAAATGTTCTGGTCTTCCAGCCCTTCATTCTTGCGGTTGTAACGGCAATCCAATCAATACCTCCACTCTTGATGGGAACATATCCGCCGATGTCTTCGAAGCATTCCCGCCGAAATAATTGGCATGCGCCAGAAACGTGTTCGATATTCGTAAATCCATAGTCATAAGTCGATGAGTCCTGAACAAACGGTGTTCCAGCCACTCCGAGCGTGGGAATCTCAGCAAACTTGTTGAGAAGAAATTGAAAATACTCCTGATCAAAAGAAATGTCGGCATCAAGATTGCCTATAATGTCAAAATCCAAATCTTTAACGCTTTCATAGCCGGCATTAAAACACCTGACCTTTCCGGCGAAATGCCGGTCGCGATGATCAGGCATTCTTACCAAATTAATCCATGGGTTTCCTGCCATGTATTGCTGTACGATCTTATCAGTACGGTCAGTAGAGCCATCGCTGACAATCACCCACTTTGCCGGTAAAATCGTTTGCGATACAATTGATTGAATTGTTTTTTCTATATACGCTTCTTCGTTGCGAGCAGGCGTTATAATAATGTACTTTAATCTCCGCATAATATTTTCTTTCTGAAAAACTACGGTTTGCTCGCTCAAGAAAAGAAATCCGCGATTTTTTCAACTATGTATTCAATTTGCGATTTCTCAAGCTCAGGATACATGGGCAAGGATAGAATCTCTTTAGAGGCCTTGGTCGCTTCGGGGAAATCTCGATGAGCATTATGACCGAGATAAGCATAAGCTTTGAGATTAGGTAGGGCAATGGGATAGTGGATGCCCGTGGCAATACCATTGGCCTTCAAGTGCTCCTGAAGCTTCTGGCGACAATCGTTTTTAACTCTCACAACATACAGATGATAAACCGCTTTGGTATTTTCAATCTCAATCGGTGTCATCACGTCGGCATTTCGTAAGAGTTCGTTATAGAAATAAGCATTTCTGCGCCTGCTTTCGGTCCATTCCAAAAGATGGTTTAATTTAACTTGCAAGATTGCGGCCTGTATGCCATCCAATCGGCTGTTTACCCCCTCGATTTCATGATCGTATTTTTGCGTCCTGCCATGGTTTGCAATCTTTCTCGCTTTTACAGATAACTGGTCGTCGTTTGTCACAATCGCTCCGGCGTCACCATAAGCCCCCAGGTTTTTTCCAGGATAAAAACTGAAGCAGGCGATATCTCCGATTGAGCCAATGTGTCTTCCTCTGTAAAGAGCACCATGAGCCTGGGCAGCATCTTCAATTACACGAAGGTTGTGTTGCCGTGCCAGTTCCAGAATTGGATCCATGTCGGCAGGCTGGCCATAAAGATGCACTGGAATAATCGCTTTCGTCCTGGAAGTGATCTTTTCGGCGATCTTGTCGACATCGATATTGTATGTCTCGGGGTTAATATCCACAAAGACGACTTTCGCGCCTGTCATTGTGATCGCCTCAGAAGTCGCGATAAAGCTATTTGCAGCAGTAATGACCTCATCTCCTCTGCCAATATTCAGCGCTCTGAGTGCTATGCAGAGAGCATCGGTGCCATTACCCACGCCAATGCAATGCTTCGTACAGCAAAAGCTGCCAAAAGCGCGTTCAAAGGATTCAACATAGGGGCCGCCGATAAAAGCGGAATCGCCTATGACATTTGCAATGGCACCATCGATTTCAGTTTTTATAGAATCATACTGACGCTTGAGATCAACAAAAGTAATGTTCATTTTTTCCTCTTAGTAAGGCAATTCTTCGACTGTTTTGATCACTCTGGCGGGGTTACCCACAACAACCATACCGACTGGCACATCTTTGACAACTACCGAACCTGCTCCAGCCACAGCGTTTTCACCAATTACAACACCAGGCAATATGGTAGCATTCGCGCCTATCTTGGCGCCTCTTTTTATTGTTGGTCCCTTGAGGTGCTCTTTAACTCCCGGAGATAAGGGATATTTGGCATTGGTCATGACAACATTGGGTCCTATCCAGACATTATCTTCCAAAATCGAATATTCCGGAATAAACACTTGACTGTGAATTCGCACATTATTTCCTATGTCAACATGATGCTCCACGACCGACAGAGTTCCAATGCTGACCCGATCGCCAATTCGATTCAGCTCGCGTATATTCACCTTGTTCCCGGTTTGAAAATTTTCGCCAATTTGATTACCGGCATACACGACGCTGTGAGAACGCAAGTGGGACATGGCTCCAATGACTGTCTTAAGTTCGCCTTCTGCAGCACCACGTGGCGGCACACCGATAATACAATAATCTTCAATAAGACAATCTGCGCCTAATTTAACGCCCTTGAGAATACGATACGTCTCCATTGTTAACGATTCCTAATTTGCATAGCCGTGGTCTGAATTGCAACGGTACCTGGGCTCCCGTTTCAATCGATTCGTAGATGGCATTGATTAATTCAAGAGATTTGCGTCCTTCAAGGCCATCAACCAGCCCTTTTTTGTTGTTTTCAATTGAATTGATGACATCCTTCAGGTATTCACCCAGGTTATAAGCCCAATTATCTGGATTTCTGCCGTATTTCTCGAAAATGATATCATCGATTGGCTTATGTTCGTCGAATTCCCAACTGATCAGTTCATTCATGTAGAATCCACCGATAACAACGTTGCCGCGTTCTCCTAAAATGCTAATCGACCCCTCTAAATCCTTTGGGCGCGTCGCGGTCGTGGCTTCAATTATTCCCAGCGCTCCGTTGGTGAATGTGAGAATAGCCGCTCCCGTATCTTCACATTCGATGTTGACCAGACGAGCAGCAGCTGTTGCCATAACGCTTTCAACGCCTCCCATGAACCAGGTCAGCATATCGATGTGGTGGCCTGCCTGATTCGTGAATACGCCGCCGTCATAAGCCCAGGTGCCCCGCCAGTCTGCAGAATCATAGTAGGCTTGGTCTCGTTTCCAGCGCAGCCGGACCGTGCCCAAAACCAGTTTGCCAAAGCGGCCCTGCTCAAGAGCCTCACGTGCTTTTATGATGGGCAAGTTAAAGCGGTTCTGATGCACCACAAAAATTTTTGTGCCGTGCAGGTCACAAATTCTGATTATTTCGTCGGCGTCGGCCAGCCGTAGTGCGATCGGTTTCTCAATCAGCATCGGCTTGCCGCATTTTGCTAATTCGACGACATTATTCGCATGAACGCCGCTCGGAGTCAGAATACTGATGAGGTCGAT
>JAABXR010000012.1:20687-24008 GCA_011776225.1 Phycisphaerae bacterium | reverse complement strand
TGGCTAAACAGTTATCGGCACCAAGAGGCAAGAGAAACATCTGGACGGCATGGCGAAATATAGGCACCGCGATGCGTGAGTACGGTAAGAATCTCGCAGAAGAAAAATTCGAAGAAAATAAGGCCGCAGTCGCGAAACTGTAGTGATTATGTAGAAGAATTTGCCTATCCAGGGTAATTCACATAACCGGGAAATATCTTTTTATTGCGAAGAGAGGTGCCAGATGAAATATAAATCCACGATACTTATTTTGTTTGTGTTATTGGGGTGGAGATTACCACTTATCGCCCATGAAGGCAAAATCGAACCCGCGCATAAGCAGACGGACCTGCTGCGGCAGTGGCAGGAATTAAAATTCGGCATGTTCATCCACTACGGCCTGAGCACCTTTACCGGTGACTGGCGAACTAATAAAAATGCTTCTCCAGCCACTTATGCTCCGACTAACCTGGATATCGGTCAATGGATTCGCACTGCCCGAAAGACCGGTATGAAATACGCCGTGCTCACGGCAAAGCATACCCTTGGCCATTGCCTCTGGGATAGTAACGATTACACCTATGATGTGGCCTCCAGCACCGAAAAAACCGATGTGATTGAAGCCTTTATCCGTGCATGTCGGGCCGAAGGGGTAAAACACGGCCTGTACTATTGCGTTCTCGATATTTACAACGAGGGCGGTTCCACACTGAAATGGAAGGCAGCGGTCGAGCCGAAATATTTCAACCAGATAAAGAAACATCTTACCGAACTCCATACAAAATATTCGGATATTTTTGAACAGTGGATCGACATCCCCCATAAGCTTTCTCCCGACCAGCGCTGGGAACTCTATCGTCATGTAAAGAAAATGAATCCCGACTGTCTGGTTATCATGAACGCAGGCTTCAGGGATGGCGTCAAGATTTTCGAGGGCGCCTGGCCCTCTGATTTGGCCAATGGCGAGGTCACCCTGCCGCCGGAATCCGGTCACCAGCCGGTCAAAGTCATTGAGGGCAGGAAATACTACATCCCTATGGAAGTATGCGATACAGTCACCGGCTTTTGGTTCTGGCACCCGGAAGACAGGGCCCGCTCCCCAAGGCACTTATATTATATCTATTCCGAGAGCATTCGGCGTGGCGCCAATCTTCTTTTAAACGTCTCTCCCGACAGGACCGGCCGTATCCCCGAAGACCAGGTCAAGGCCCTCAAGGAATTGAAAAAATTAATCGATAGCCCGGAACACCATCGCCCTTCTGTAATCAAAGGGGCAAAGACCAAGGCATCAAACGTTTTTCAAAATGATTTGCAATACTCGGCTAAAATGGCGCTGGATGGTCAATGGAATACTCGATGGGCCACCGATTCCGGACTCACCCATGCATGGCTGGAAGTGATTTTGCCTAAGCCCAAAACATTCAACACCCTGTTCCTCAGTGAANNCTGTTCCTCAGTGAAGGCTGGGACCGCATAAGGAAATTCCAGTTGCAGTACAAACGAGAAGCACAGTGGCACACAATATTTGAAGGTTCTCGAGTTGGCAGCAATTACTCGAAACAGTTTGATCCCATAACAACCGATCATGTGCGATTAAACATCATAGAGGCAACCAACGGTCCGACAATTTGGGAGTTCCAGCTCTTTGATTAGAGGTGGAAATTTCGGTTAATAAAAATAAACGACTTTGATACCGGATAAGATTTTCTATCGGTCATAATGTACAAACACATCTCAAACTTCTTTAAGCCAGGATTACGCAGGATTTTTGATATTCCTGAAAATTTGTTTGAACCTGACAGTCCCTCTGTGCAACTATTATATTAGAACCGAACTGGAGAGCACACGTGTGACGGAAAAACAGGAAGTTTACTATGAATTGTTGGTTCTGCGATGTCAGCAAGGCCGGAAAGACGCCCTGGAAGAACTGATTAAAACCTGGGAAAAACGGTTGTACTATTTTATACGCAGACTGCTAAACAATGAGCAGGAAGCCTGGCAAGTTCTCCAGGAAACATGGATTAGCGTCCTAAAGGGCATACCCAGACTCCGTGAGCCGCGTAAATTACCGGTCTGGCTGTATAGTACTGCCAGGAAAACAGCCCTGTACCACATAAGGACCAAATATACCGAGAAGTCATTAATTAAAGAGGTTGAGAATTCCATAACGGTTGAGGAATGGGAGCAAAATTCAGTTTTTGAAGATGCAGAGCAAGTTCATTACGGCCTGGACAAGATTTCCTTGCAGCACCGCGAGGTCTTGACGTTGTTTTTCCTGAGAGAGTTATCGATATATGACATTAGTGAGGTTTTAAATGTTCCCATTGGGACCGTTAAATCAAGGCTTTTCTATGCCAAACAAGCCTTAAGAAACGCCTTAGTTGATGAGGAAAAATGAAGACGAAAATGCACAATAACTCATTTACCGAAAGGCTTCTGGCCATGGAAAAAACAAGCCCGATTTACAAAGAGAAATATGAAAGGAAGGTAAAAGCTATGTTAGAAAAAAAACTAAGTAAAATTCAGAGATTTGGATTTGCACTATTGGCCGTTATTGGTATTTGCGCTACAATTTGGTTTTGTAATATGGTACAAAAGAAACAAGAAGATATATGGCGATTATTCACAGTACCTCCTCTTGTTTTGGCGTTCATCTGGACCCTACTGACCGGCTGGATCACTGTAACGGGCAAACTAAAGCTTCGGTCCCAACGTCTGGGAATTATTATCATCGCATTGGCTCTGTGCTTTTTCACAGTCGTCGCGTTTATGCTAATCTGGATCATACCGTTAAGTCGCAGAGATATTTCTGATTTGCCCATTCTGGGCACACAACTGACCCTGGTTGGATTCTTCCTGGTCAATACAATAGGGCTCTGCGTGGTCCTGGCGGGATTAAATCGTTTGGACTTCCGGAGCAGGGAGAAACTGCTGGAGATTGAGTGTCGATTGATCGATCTGACTGAAAAAATTAATAATACCTCCAAGAAACAATAAGCCGACACTCCCCCGACATACCTGTACGGCATCTACGTATTGATGTTCTGCGGGATGTCAGTGAAAAAACCCAACTCCTTTGAAGCAGATAGAATATTTTTCCACCATCGCTACCTTTCCACTTGCTCCAGTGAAAAATTTTGGTATTCTTTCCAGCGATGAAAAAGATGCCGCGTTGAAGATACATGGATTGGAATTTCGTTCAATAAGGAGATTTCGATGAGTGCATGGAAAAGAAGAATTTTTGCTCTTATAGCAGCATCTGTTCTGGCCGTTGTATGTTTGCCGGGGTGTAAATCGGAGACTGCTTATAAAATAAAGGAGGCATATATGTATGAGCCGGTT
>JAABXR010000012.1:0-20618 GCA_011776225.1 Phycisphaerae bacterium | reverse complement strand
GTGGGGCCAGGGATTTATCAGTAAGCATGGGCTTAGAGTGATTGATGATAAAGTCTGGGTTACGGACAGGGAACGGCACATTGTTATGCAGTTCACACTGGATGGAAAGCTCTTGATGACGCTGGGAACCGAAAGCATGAGCGGGCTGGGGCATAACGAATTCAACATGCCGTCGGATATCGCTATCGGGCCTGATGGCGATATTTATGTTTCGGACGGATATACCAACAGCAGAGTTATGCGGTTTAGCGCAGAAGGCAAGTTTAAGCATAGCTGGGGTACCAAGGGAGACGGTCCGGGCCAGTTCAACCTTGTGCATAATATTGCAATCGACAAAAAGGGCAGGGTCTATATTGCCGACCGCGAAAATGAACGGGTGCAGATTTTTGACGCCGATGGCAACTTCCTTGACCAGTGGAATCATGTGGGCAAAGCTTTCGGACTTTACATCGATGATCAGATGAGAGTGTATATTACCGATGGTCAGTCGAATAATGTTTACATTACCGATGACAAGGGCAAGGTGCTTTCGATATTCGGCAAGACCGGCGACGGTGCCGGAGAGTTTAAGATGGCACATTCGATAACCGTTGACAAGAAGGGTGATATCTATGTTGCTGAAGGTGACGGGATGCGGATACAGGTATTTTCGCGGAAGAAATAAGATCTTTATATTTCGGTCTTTCCTCGTTTTTCTGTCAAGTCTATTTGTAATTTCAGGTCAAGCATGCGCGGCAAATATGTGTATTTTACCTCTCGCAAAGGTCCGGACTAAAAGTGAAGTAAACATAGTCATATTCAGACAGCATCCTTTAACCACTTTCGGAAATGAACAATACGTTGCTTATGCTATGAACACGGAACATCTCGTCATTTCATAAAACTTCAAAAATGATGTTATCTTTCAGCCTGTAACGTGCCTTATCTAAGTGGAAGGCAACAAAAAGCCGAAGTTGCCGGGCATGTATAGCTTTGCCAAATATAAACGTAATTACAAAGTGAATATTGAATTAAAAGGAAAATAATTGTTTAGGACACAACCAATCAAGGAAAGGGAAATACAATGTTTAGCAAGAAAATTATTCCGATAAGTATAGTTGGAATCGTCCTGTTGGCGTGCATGGGTCAGGCTTCAGGTGGAACATTTGTCCTTCGGTCATCCACCAGCATCGGACATTGTATTGGCCGGCCTGTTACGCCGGTAGTCTATCATCGTCCGTTTTACAAAAAACACGTATTCCATCACATCCATTATCGTACTTTTTTGAAGAGACGGCCACGCCACCATCATGTTGTTGTAAGACGGCCCTACACAAGGCAAATTGCAATAAATCTGGTACCGAAAGTAACGGTTACCAGGCCTGAAATTGTAGTCGAGCCAACAACGGTTACAGTCTGGATTACCAACTCCAACGGCTCCCAGACGTCTGTAAACCTTCGCAGAAGCGGCCCCGGATTTTTAGGCCCAAGAAACGAATGGTATCCAAGCATGCCTACAAATGAGCAGCTAAGAATCGTTTACGGTTTTTGAGCAGGAAATAATCAAGGCCGCTTATTCAAAAAAAGGCGATTTTGAGAAGGTGTAGTAATAAACCCAAAAAAATCTGAAAAATTTTTTCAAAATTTTGTAACTAAAACGCTGTTTCTAACGTCTATATATATGAAAGAAATAATTGTACATAATGATTATCATGAATAGAAAGAGGTCCAAAGCCATGGATTCACAGGATGTAACAAAGATAAGCCACGAGGCCAAACGTGAAACTGAGGCTTTTATAAATAACCATATCAACGACCAGGCTAAAGGATGGCCGGTCATTCATGGCGGCTCAGTTGACACTGGTTATCGTCAAAAGAAAAATGTCAGAAAATCCGATATGTTACAAAAAAGATAAGTCGGAATCTACTGCATAGTGTTGATCTCCCTATGCTTTCACAATTGTTCTTTTCTCTCTCCCTAACACCTTTGCAAAATCTCTGCGCGGAACTCGTGCCGGATTGCATCCCTATTTGTCTTGCTCCCATTAGGGATTGGCTGTATCCTACAATCGTGATAGGCAGAGAAAACCTGCTCGATTTGTCTATCCTCTACCGTTACAGAAGAATCGAAACAAGGTAATTAAGCCAAGAATTAAAGATGAAAGCCAAAGAGCTATACGAAAAATTAGACAGGGATTTCGAAATTGAAAAATACACGGATGAATGGGGCTTTGTCGAATTCAACGAATTCATCAATCCGGGTTTTAAGGAACGATATATTGGAGTGATGCTTGATAATTCTGACAATATAGAAAAAGTCTATACTTCCACCATCCCGGATACGATTGTGCTCGACAAAATCCTTGCTCGCAACGAAACAGACATTTTACTTTTCTCACATCATGCAATGGGTTACGACCCCACCCTGGATGACTTCCTTTTTACAATATCCCGGTCGATTATTTAAAGCAGTTAAAAGAAAAATATATATCTTTTTATGTCATGCATATTCCGCTCGACAAGAACGGCCCTTATTCCACGTCTGTGAATCTGGCAAAAGCACTGCAACTGCAAATTTGCGGCGAGTTCTGTGAATACCTCGGAACTAAAGTAGGCGTAATATGTAAATCGGATTTTACCAAGCTGGCGGATTTCGCCATACACGTCAGGAACATCATTGACCACGATATAAAGGTAAAAAAATACGGCGACGAGATGATTAAAAACAATAAAATCGCCGTTGCCGGCGGCGGGGGCTGCATCGATTTTGTGGCACGCGAGATTTCTGCATTAGGCATTAATACTTATTTGACCGGACTCACAAAGCCGATGCCCTCCTTTGAACCGGGTATGGAATTTCATCGAATCGCAAAGGAAAATAAAATTAACGTGGTGGGAGCAACACATTATTCAACTGAGAAATTTGCCTGCATAGCAATGGTGGACTACTTTACAGGACTCGGAATACAAGCCGAGTATATTGAAGGCACTCCCTGCATGGAAGATTTATAAAACAAGACAAAAATACCTAATTTCTGTGCTGAGGCAATGCCCGACTTTACTCAATACTAACGCCTGCTATCTACAATGCATCTTTTGCCTTTTCCTGTTCGAAGTACCGTAGAAGTTGCTTTTTCTTATCGGGCATCTTGCCGGCAAGATCATTTTCTTCGTTGGGATCTTCCTTAAGGTTATAGAGTTCCCAATCGCTTTTTCGGTCGTCTCGCAGAATCTTCCACCGGCCAAGACGCAGGGCCACCCGGTTTCGCTTAGCACCCCACACCCAATACAACTGCCGCTCCAATTCCTGCTTTCCCCGCTCGGTAATAAAGGGCCAAATATTTTGTCCATCCCACTTGTGATTCGTATTTGTTGAAAATCCGAGTAGTGCTGCCAGCGTGGGCATCCAGTCTACTGCATGCATAGGTTGAGTGACCTTGTGTGGTTTGACTTTTCCCGGCCAGTTCACAAAAGCAGGCACACGCATACCCCCTTCGTACACGTGGGTCTTGCCGCTCCTTAACGGCTTATTCAGGCTAAAGCCCTCCGTCAGGGCCGGATCGGGCGGCGGGTAATTACCTCCCCCGTACTTTCCGTGAATACCGCCATTATCCGAAAAGAAAATAATGAGAGTGTTCTCTCGTTGTTTAGTTTTATCGAGGGCTTCAATGATTTTTCCAATGCAATTATCAAGGTGTGTAATAGTAGCAGCCATCAGGCGCCTGTCGGGATTCTTGATATGGTCGTACAGGCTGATTAACCTGTGGTCGGCAACCAAAGGCGTGTGGACACTATGATACGGTACATAAAGGAAAAATGGTTTTTTACGCTTCTTTCTGATCAAGCTAACGGCCTCCTTTGTCACCAAATCGGTTGCATGTCCAACCTCGTCTACAAATTCATGATTGCGGTGCCACGTCTGCCGGTAAGGGCTGTTTAGACGATATCGGTGGTCGTACATGCCGACAGCACCGGCCAATGAACCGTAACTGTGGTCGAATCCATAATGATTGGGACCCCACTCCGGCCTGGAACCCATGTGCCATTTTCCGCTCATGGCTGTTTCATAGCCGAGAGACTTCAGCATCGAAGCCATAGTCAATGTACCTATCGGATAGGACTGGCTGTTGGACGCCTGGGTACAATGATTACCAAAACGGCTGGGGTAACGGCCGGTCATCAGGGCGACTCGTGTGGGTGTACACTGGGGCTGCACGTAATGACAGTCCAGTTCGACTCCTGTTCGGACCAGACTGTCAATTACAGGAGTTCGAAGATTCGGGTTATGGTACCCGACATCACTCCAGCCCATATCATCTGCAACAATAAGAACGACATTCGGCTTTTTAGGATTGTACACACGAGATGATTGTGCGAGCAATCGCGGTGTAAAGAAAAATAATGAACTGTATTTACCAACCGAAAACAGAAAGTTTCGTCTCGTAATTTGATTCATATTTACACTCTCCTGATCATTATTAGAAGTTCGAATTATGCAGGTACTTTCAAACAACCCATAGAATACCACGAATACAGGAAATAGTCGAGCAGAATAACAAAGTCTGCCCCCTCCCCAGTTACACCTTAAACACGACGGTGCTGAGGTTGTGCTGATTCTGCGCTCTACAATAATCCACTCCATAGGCAAAAATCCCCAAAATAGCCGGCTCACAACTTATGTGTATGTTCGCGGATTGAGTGTCGGAGTAAGGACTCGGATATATTCCGAGTAAAAATAGGGTAAAAATGTTCAATAGAGCAGCCTTGATTTTTTGGGAAGGCGGAGGTATGTTATAAAGGCTTTTAAAACGATGGGAAAGAGCATAAAACCCGTCGTGATTTGAACAATTGTGAGAACAGGGGCAATGAAAGTTTAAGTAGTTAAGGAGGTCACTATGTATCAACAACGAATTCTTCTTCTAATATCCAGCATTGTATTTTCTGCCGTTACGGCCACGAGGGCTGGAGCCGGCAGCGATCCAGTTGAAAGTGATCTGGCAAATCACTTAATCAACAAAGCCGGTACATCGCGCGGGCTCTGTTCGCTGCTGGGATGCCGGGACGGAAAGCTGGTGCTCGAACTTGTTCGAGGAAGCAAGTTTTTTGTTTATGTACAGGACCCGCGGGAAGCTACGGTTGCCGCTGCGCAAAAAACGCTTGACGTCGACGGACTCTATGGCAGGCGGGTTCTCGTGGAGCGAAAGAATCTTGATTCCCTGCCCTTTGCGGACAATACCGTAGATGTAGTGCTTGCCCCACTTGGTACGAAAGCTGGGGCAGGTGGAGACAGCGTGTCACACAAATTGAAAGACTTGTCAATAAAACAAATCATGCGCGTCCTTCGTCCCGGCGGCAGAGCCATTATCGGCAGTGTCCGAGACGCAGAAAAGCAATTGACCAGGAAACAATTATCGCGCTGGATGGTTAAAGGGAGCATTGAGAAGAGCAGTTTCAAGCTTGTAAAAGATAGCTCCGGGACGTGGGTGGAAGTAACAAAGCCGAAGCCAAAGGGAATGGACTCGTGGAGTCATTGGGAACATGGGCCGGATAACAATCCGGTATCGACCGATACCGTTATAAAGGCACCGTATAGAACGCAGTGGCTAACCGGGCCCCTGTATTCTGCGATGCCGGCCATCACTACGGCAGCCGGCGGACGTATTTTTACAGCTTTGGGGCACATAGCACACCACAGACGCGAGGAACCGTGGCTTAATACACTGTTGGTCAGAAACGGTTACAACGGCAGCCTTCTTTGGTCACGCAAGCTTCCGGATGGTTACCTGGTGCACCGGTCCGCATTTATCGCTACCGAAGATTGCTTCTATATGATAGAAAACGATGTGTGCCTGATGCTGGATCCTGAAAGCGGAAGGGAGATAGGTAGAATTAGTATCCCCGAAGTCGAAGGCGAATGGAAATACATCGCTTTACAGGATGGCGTTCTTTATGTTCTTGCCGGCACTGTTAAGGACTCCTCGGAGACGACCGTAGTACGGAGCAAGCACAGCCACTGGAGCTGGGGTGAGCTGAGTCCCGGTTATTATCAGCCGAAAGTGCCGTGGGGATTCGGGAAGACGCTTGCCGCCTATGACATAAAGCAGAAGAAGATACTCTGGAAGCATTCGGAAGAGAAGGAAATTGATTCCAGGGCCCTGGTGATAGGCGGGGGTAAGATATTCTTCTACTGTCCGAAAGAGCATACCGGCTGTATCGATGCCTCGACCGGGAAAGTCAAGTGGCGAAATAACGATTCCAAAGTTATTCGCCTGATTGAAGAGCCGGGAAAGGGCCTGAAATCAACACCGGGATTCCGCACAACATGTTATTGCCTGTATACCCCCGATGCGATTTACTTTCAGGCCCAAACTCGAATGAATGTTGTTGCCATCTCATCCAAGGACGGAAATTTTCTATGGAGTCGAAAGAAAACGACGAACAATCCCAATATGCTCTATACTGATGACAAACTCTTCGTCGGTATAGGACCTGGCGGCAGCACGCTTATGCTCGAACCTTTAACAGGCAAGACCATCCAGGACCTCGGTTTTGCAAAACGCTCCTGTGCACGCCTGACCGCAACCCCTGATTCCCTTTTCTGCCGGGGTATGCCCGAAGGGCTGACGCGTTACGACAGGAACATAAACAAGATATTATTTAACGGAGCGATGCGGCCGGCCTGCAACGATGGTGTCATCGCGGCAAACGGATTGCTCTATATCGGGCCGTGGCTTTGCGACTGTAACCTCTCGCTGATGGGGACCACCGGTCTCTGCTCGGCAGGTGATTTAAGGATAGAAAAACAAGACCCGGTATCGCAACAGCTGCAGGTATGTGAAGGAAACAAGAAAATAGCAGAATTTCCTGATATTATCGATGAAGACTGGCCGACATACCGAGGAAACAACAACCGAAGTGCCTGTTCGGCTGCGAGTATCCCGGCTGACCCGAAATCGCTGTGGAGATATCGTGCACCGCCATCTTACAATCCGAGTGCACCTTCTTCTGCAGGAGAATTGGTTTTCCTTTGCGGCGACGATGGAAAGGTTCGCGCTATTGATGGCAAGACGGGTAGTCTGAAATGGTCTTATGCTACGGCCGGTTCGGTCAAACAGCCGCCGACCGTGTGGAACGGACGGGCCTATGTGGGATCAGGCGATGGCGCGGTGTACTGTCTTGAGGCGGCCACGGGGCAGTTGCTCTGGCGTTTCAGATTAGCACCGGTTGAAAGAAGGATAATGCTTTATGACAGACTATCCTCATCCTGGCCTGTTAACAGTGGAGTACTGGTTCAGGAAGGCATTGCATATGCAGCGGCGGGTATCATCGATTATGATGGTACTTACGTATATGCGCTGGACGCCGAAACCGGAGCACCGAAATGGAGGAATATGACATCGGGGCATATCGACAAGGAGCTTAGAAAGGGAGTTTCGGCGCAGGGAATTCTGGCGATTGCCGGTAATCAACTTTGGATGCCGGGCGGAAATGTCATCTCCCCCGCCTGTTACAGCCTGAAGGATGGCGATTGTTTGTCCCGGTCGGTCGGCAATGGTTCACCACGCACGAATCGCGGCGAGGAGATAGGAGTGCTTGGCCAGGATTACTTAATCTTTGGCGGACGTCTCCAGTATTCCGGGATTCGTAACTACGTCAATCCCGGGGCGTTTACTATTGCAAAGGCCGGCAATGGCCGAATCGGCAAGGCTATACATATAGGATTCGGTAAAATTCCATCGGCATGGTCAGACGATAAATTTGTCATGGCCAACGGTCCTCTTAGTATGCCGGCCTGCGTCGACAGCAAAGCACTGATTGAGCATCTGGAGAACGCCAGCCAAATGAACCTGCGTCAACAGTACAGATATGCAAACACGCTAAAGAAAAACTGGACCGCACAGGAATTGAATAACAGTGACACGGTTGCGTTTGTAATCGCGAAGAACGCTATTATCACAGCGATTCAGGAACAGCGGCCCCGGTCACTATCTTCAAACTGGATACTGGCCGGACTCAATCCCCAGACAGGTAAGGTCATGTGGAGGAAACGGCTGGCTTCGGCGGTACTTCCCGGAGGCCTTCTTGTTGACCGCCATGGAAGGATAATAGTTGTGCACGAGGATGGCAGTGTTAGCTGCTTCGGATAATTCTGTCTTTATTTGTCTAAATAGGCTTAAGGACAATCACAGCCTCCTTTGGAACTTATAGATTAATTATGCGTATTCACCGGGAAATACACATCCCTAAAATGTGTGAAATGTAAATTGTTATTATCCTAAGCTTCAAATTATCTGGAAAGGTTATGTAATGTTCAAGCCAATCACTTATCTGTTTATATTGCTGAGCAGCGTTATAGTATTGAATGCCTCGAACAAACATCCGGCCAAACCCCCACCGAAGCAATGGGAGAAAACTATTCAAAGTTTCGAAGAATGGGACTGCAAGAACTCATTTCCTTCCAACGCCGTATTATTCGTTGGCAGTTCAAGCATCCGTTTATGGCATACAAGCAAATGCTTTCCAGAAATTAAGGTGATTAACCGAGGATTTGGTGGCTCTCAAATCTCTGATGTCAATTACTTCGCAAACCGAATAGTCTTACCTTACAAACCAAAAGTGATTGTGTTATACGCTGGGGACAATGATATCGCCGCCGGCAAAAGTCCCCAACGCGTCTTTGAAGACTTCCGGGCGTTTGCCGGGCTTGTACACAAATCCCGGCCCAAAACACACATAATCTTCATAAGCATAAAACCAAGCCGAAGTCGCTGGGCCTTTTGGCCGCGAACGAAAGAAGCCAACCTGAAGGTGAAGGAATTTTCTGAAAAAGATATACGACTGACGTTTGTTGATATTTCAACGGTACTGCTTGGCCATGACGGTAAACCAGACACACGGTTGTATCTTAAAGACAACTTACACTTAAACAGTAAAGGATACCAGGCATGGACCAAACTGCTCAAACCCATCATTGAAAAAGTACTGAAGTCAAATTAAGAAGTTACTCCCCCCTCCACCAATTTCCGGCATATGCCTTCATAGAAATGAAATAATTGACTGTACTGATTTTAGATTGACAGCCGAAATCACATACAGTATAAAGCGAATGAACAAATAACTACCTTATTGGAGGAACACATTATGAAGAAACACAAATTTTTCAGGGCGGTGCTGTGCTGTGCACTTTTGGTTATGATCATTGCATCGGCACAGGTCCTCGGTGGGTCATCCCGGCCTCGTAGAGGCGGACTCTACGGTGACTGGCTCGTCAAAATGACTGTCGGTGAGCGACAGTGGGAGTCCATTCTGTCCTTTTCCAGGGACAGGGAAGGCAACAGAACAGGCAAGTGGATCAGCTTATGGGGTATGAACGATCTGAAAGATGTAAAGTTTGAGGAAAACAAACTCAGTTTCACTCAGGTCTTCCGGTTCGGCGAAAATGAATCCACTTCAACCTTTAAGGGAACAATTGAGGAGGGAAAGCTGTCCGGCACTATAACCAGCGATAGAGGCGAGACTAAACTCGAGGGCAAACGTATGCCCCGCACGCCAAGGGCCGTAGGCTCCTGGGAAATGAAGTATAAGGTTGGTGAGCGCGAAATTACAGGAACCCTCGTTATCAAGGCTGACAAGGAACGCAACCTCACTGCCCAATGGAAAAGCCAAAGGGGCGAGCATGAAATCTCGGACCTCAAGTACGAACGGGGCAAACTCAACTTCAAGAGAGTAAGCAAATTTGGGGACCGCCAGTGGGAATCCACCTTTGAAGGAAACATCCGAGGAGACACCCTCACAGGCACCTTCAAGTCTGAACGAGGCGAGATTAAGGCAGAGGGAAAACTGATAGGCGCCCCACTTATCGGTAACTGGAACCTTGATATCGAATCCGAACGCGGCCCTCGTAAACAGAGACTGACCGTCAACTCGGACATGAGCGGTTTGTATGGCTCATACCCCATCAAGAAGGTCAACCTTGAAGATGGTAAGGTTAACTTTAAAATCGTTCTGGAATTCGGTGAGCGTAAATTCGAAATTAGCTTTGAAGGAAAGATAGCCGACTCGAAGCTTACCGGAGAGCTAACAACTTCCAGAGGCACAAGGAAAGTCAAAGGTACGAAAGTCATCCGTAGATTCAGCAGAAGACGCCCAAGGCAATAGGATGTTTTATCGAGCCTGCCGGACCAATTTTCGGCAGGCTCTTTTTTTACCCCAATCATGTCCTGAACTTACGACGGACTATGTCCCCAAATCTTCTTGCTATTGTCAGCAAATTATGGTATATTTTTCGGATACGCTTTCAGGACAGTAGTTAACTTTGAATATATGGAGGAGTGCCTTACCGCTTCTCTGCTCACAGAATTAGATATGGCGGTCTATAGATGAGGTTTAAATTACTTAGGAGATTTCCCATGAAAACCACCCGGCAGACACTGATGCTCATATTGCTCACCCTTGCTCTCTCTTTCGCTGCACATGCAAAGAAAATACCCGTCACATCTCCTGAAGATGTCGGGATGTCCACGGAAAAACTTGCTAAGATTAAACCGGCAGTACAGGCTTTTGTAGACAAGGAAAAAATAGCAGGAGCAAGTGTCATCGTGGCCAGAAAGGGGAAAATCGCTATGTTCGAAACATTTGGCATGATGGATATGGAAGCGAAAAAACCTGTGAAACAGAACACGATCTTCCGTTTTTACTCCATGACCAAACCCGTTACCAGCGTAGCCGTCATGATGCTCTATGAGGAGGGTAAGTTGAAATTAGATGACCCGGTATCAAAATATATTCCCGAATTTAAGGGGCTCAAAGTTTATGCCGAATCCGGCAAACATACCGAGCAGGAGCGTGAGATGAGCATTCGTGATTTGTTTCGGCATACTTCCGGCTTAACCTATGGCTTCTTCGGAAATACGCCGGTTGACAAAATGTATATGTCCAGGAGCGTCTTTGATTGGGATAGTTCTCTTCAGGATATGATTGATAAACTCAGTGAAATTCCTCTCCTTCACCAGCCGGGGACAAAGTGGCACTACAGTGTATCAACCGATGTACTCGGCTATATTGTAGAAAAAGAATCCGGGCATCCGCTGGACAAGTTCTTCAGGGAAAGAATCTTTAAACCTTTGAAAATGAAAGACACAGCTTTTCGCGTACCTGCCAAAAAAGTCGACCGCTTCGCCGCATGTTATGGCCCTGACACAACTGGCGGACTGAAGATTGCCGATGAACCGGCGAAGAGTAGATATCTTAAAAAACCCTCAATGTTGTCTGGAGGAGGCGGACTGGTTTCGACAGCAAGGGACTACCTGCGATTCTGCCAGATGCTGCTCAACAAAGGTCAACTGGATGGCGAACGGCTTCTCCGTTCTGAAACGGTAGAAATGATGACAAAGAATCAACTCCCTGATTCTGTAAAAAGAGGTAAGGATGGAGGATTCGGACTGGGCTTTTCTGTCAGGTTAAAGGACGGCAAATTTCCAAAAGGAGAATACGGCTGGGGAGGAGCGGCAAGCACGCACTTCTGNNAAATACAGTAAAGCCGCTCGTCTACGACTCTATTCTCAACTAAAAACTGCCGTTGTACAAAGAGTATGAAGTAATCCTCATAGCCTAAAAAAGTAATAAAGGCAGGATGCCCTCCCCTGCCTCCAGGGCACCTCAGTAACGAGCCTGTCCCACATCACTTTCCCTCCAGTGAAAATTCCGGTGGAAACATCCTCCGAGATATGGTAGTTTCTGGATTCGACCGGCACCAACCGGCAAGGTTAAAAAAATATATGCGGGTATTATGGAATAGGTCCTAGTTGTGAAGGTTCGAATCCTCGTGTTTGAATTTTGTCGCCGGGTGAATTTGGAGATTGCATTATGAGAACCAATATACTTGTATCGATTATCTGCATATCAGTTACTACCTTATGTATTTCATGCCGTCAGGTTGCTCCGTGTCCAGATTCCAGACCGACCACCGCGATTTTGGGGGCATTCAATAAAGAGATAATGATGCTCGAGGAGCAACTGACGGACAAGCATCAGCAGCAAATCGAGGGAATGAGATTCGTAACAGGCAGGTTGCAAGACAAATCCGTCGTCGTGGCCTGGACCGGCATCGGAAAAGTCAACGCCGCCATGACAACAACTTTGCTGATAGAACACTTCAACCCGGACCAGGTAATCTTCTCCGGTATCGCCGGAGGCGTAAATCCAAAGCTTGAGCCCGGGGATATAGTCATCGCTGCCGAAACCGCTCATCATGATATGGGGATATTAGGTGAAGATGGCTTTTACAATAGAGGAGTCATAAATCCTCTCGACGGTATCCGAAATCCTGTTTTCCTGCTCGCCGATGAACACCTCTTGAAACTGGCTGAAAAAGCCGCCGAACAGGTCGAACTTGAAAAGATAAAAACATCCGTGGGGGAAAGGTCCCCCAGAATTATTAAGGGTGTCGTTGTTACAGGTGATGTCTTCGTTGCATCAACTGAAAAAGGCGCCGAACTTCGCGAGAAGCTCAATGCAGATGCTGTGGAGATGGAAGGCGCAGCAGTCGCCCAACTTTGCTATCAACGACAGATTCCTCATCTTGTCGTCCGCAGTATCAGTGATAAAGCAGACACTACAGCGAGGGTGGATTCAATGCTGTTTCAGGAAATGGCTGCCAAAAATTCCGCCGCCCTGATTGTCAAAATAACCGAGCTTTTATCTTCACAACATCCAGTTTCAAAAAGTGGTGACCAAGAGAAGTAAATATTCACAGGTTCAAAAATGCTTAGTAATTTTTTTCAACTCAAAGAAAAAAAGACAAGCGTAAAGATTGAAATTGTCGCCGGTATAACGACGTTCCTCACGATGGCGTATATCATTTTCGTAAATCCATCCATCCTGAGCCTAGAGGGAATTCCTGAGCAGCAATTGACAGGCATTGACCGGATTGATAAAGATGCGTTGATAGTCGTCACCTGCATAGTAACTGCTATTACCACAATTATCGTCGGTTTGGTTGCCAGGGCACCTATAGCCATGGCCCCGGGCATGGGCCTCAACGCCTTTTTTGCATACCTGGTTGCCTCAGGCAAAATGAATTGGCAGACAGCCCTTGGCGTGGTTTTTATCTCCGGTCTGCTGTTTTTGGCCGTGACATTATTGGGGCTAAGAAAAAAAATCGTGGAAGCGATACCACCTTCCCTCGTTTCCGCTATCGCTGTCGGAATCGGTCTTTTTATCACCTTTATAGGTTTGAAAAATCTCGGTGTCGTTATACATGACCCGATTACGTTCGTTTCAGCCGGTCCCCTGACTATAACCGTCCTTATTGGCCTTGTCGGTATGCTGGTTATGATTGTATTCGAAATGAAAAAAATAGCCGGCGGCCTCGTGATAGGTATCCTGGCATCGACAGTTCTCGCTGTTTTATTTGATAAACAGGTACAAATCCCGCAGCAGTTCATTTCGTTACATCTGAATATTCAAAAAATCGCCTTCCGTCTGGATATCCTTAGCGCTCTCAAGTGGAGCTTCTTGGGAACCATTTTTACCCTGACATTTATAGATATGTTCGACAGTGTCGGAACGCTCATAGCATGTTGTCACCAGGCAAACATGATCGACAAAGAAGGAAAAATTAAAGACCTCAACAGGCTGCTAGGCATCGATGCTGTCGCAACTGTAATAGGTGCCCTGCTCGGAACATCTACTATAACTGCCTACGTTGAATCGGCGGCAGGTATCGAGCAAGGCGGACGCTCGGGACTGACTTCGATAGTAACAGGCCTCTTATTCCTCATTGCCCTGTTATTCGTCCCCGTTGTCGCGATTGTCCCCCTGTATGCAACCGCCCCGGCCCTTATCATGGTCGGCCTGTTTATGATGAAGGAAGTAAAGAAAATAGATTTTGCAAACATGGAACAGGCCTTTCCTGCTTTCATCATAATGGTAATGATAGCCCTGAGCTACAGCATAAGCACCGGATTGGCTTTTGGCTTCATCTCATTTGCACTCATCAAAACAGTGTCGGGCAAGGTAAGGGAGGTCAAACCGGCCATGTGGGTTATAGCAATTTTGTCCATACTGTTTTTGACACTAGATAGGCTGCCCGATATAATAACGTGATTAAAGAATCTTACATGACATTGTGGCCGGGGCTAAGATTTCATCCTGATAATCCGGATTTCCCGGTTAAACGGAAGGAGCATTCGTGATTAACAATATGAAAATAGCATTTCCGAAAAGCTTCCTGATTGTCTTGATGTTATTGGTAGCAGGTTTAATGGGCGGTGCTCACACGCTACATGAGAGTATCACCGGACCAAAGCGTTATGAAAGCACATGGGAGTCGCTCGCCAAACACACTGACCCGGAATGGTTCAGAGATGCAAAGTTCGGCATTTACACACATTGGGGACCGGTTACCGTCGGCGCCGAAGACGGCCCCGGTGGTGTTCAGTGGTACGGCCGAAACATGTACGTCCCCAAGAGTCCAACTTTTGAATACCACAAAAAACGCTTCGGAGACCAGAACAAGGTAGGCTACAAAGATGTCATTCCCCTCTTCAATCCCAAAAAGTTCGATGCCGAGGCCTGGGCGGAATTGTTCGCCGCCGCCGGCGCTAAATTTGCCGGTCCCGTCGTTATCCACCATGACAACTACGCTATGTGGGACTCAGCATTTACAAAGTGGGACAGTATGGACCAAAGTCCAAAACGTGATTTTACCGCAGAATTGGAAAAGGCAATCCGCAAACGCGACATGAAGTTTATCGCGACCTTCCACCACGCCTTTGCATGGCGCTACTTTGAACCCGCTCTCAAATATGATGCAGCCGATGGAAGGTATGCAGGTCTGTATTGCCGGCCTCGCAAGCCCGGCAGCCCGCCAACAAAAAAATATATGGACAAGTGGCTGGGTATGGTCAATGAAGTAGTCGAAAAATATCAACCGGACCTCACATGGTTCGACTTCGGCCTAAGCAGTGTAATCACGCCGAAGTACCAAATGCGGATGTTCGCCGATTACTACAACTGGGCACAAAAAAACGGACGCAAAGTCGGCGTCGCGCACAAGCATCGCAGTATCCATGAGCATACCGGCATACTCGACTTCGAACGCGGCCGCGAAGACCGCTTAACACCATACCCATGGCTGACAGACACTTCCGTTGGCCCATGGTTCCATCAGAAATCCTCCTCTTTCAAAACCGTCAATGAGCTTGTAGATGTCTTCGTGGACATTGTTTCCAAAAATGGCTGTATGCTCCTTAACGTAGGTCCTCAAGCCGATGGTGCTATCCCTGATAAAGGTAAGAAGATTTTACTTGGTATTGGGGAGTGGATGAAAACCAACGGCCAGGCCATGTACAACACACGACCCTGGAAAATCTACGGCCAGGGCCCTACCAAACAGGACAAAAGGGGCGGCTTCAGCGAAAACAAAGACAAACCATACACATCGCAGGATATCCGTTTTACACAAAGCAAAGATGGCAAAACCATTTACGTTATCCTCCTGGACTGGCCGGAACAAGAAGTAACGATTAACTCCATGAAAGTTGATGCCGCCAATCCTAACGCCCGAATCGAGCTGCTCGGCGGCGGTAAAGTAACATACAAAGTGAACGCCCAAAAGCAACTCGTAATCCAACCGCCCGCCCAATGCTCCGGCGAACATGCTTTCGTATTCAAGCTGACCGGATTTGACATCTCCTTACAGGATTCCGTCAGGTTCGAACGGCCCGAAGCCGTCCTGCTTGCTCCCGATAAAGCTACACTGGAAGGGAAAAAGATTCAGACTCAGGCCAACGAAGGCCGGCTAAACATCGGCTTCTGGGACAATCCAAATGAACGAATCCATTGGCTCGTCAAGATAGATGCACCGGGCCAATATTCGGCTCGCGGAGAATTCTCTTCAGCTACTGGTACAAGCAGTCTGAAAGTAAGCGCAGCCGGGCAAACACTCTCGGCCGAAGTGCCCAAAACAAACGGCTGGTTCAAACCACAGTTCGTATCCTTCGGGACGCTCAAATTCACCAAAGCCGGTGTTTATCATCTCGTGCTTCAGCCCTACGACCCGGCTAACTGGCGAGCGGTCAATGTCTACCAATTGCAACTGGCACAGAAATAATATTATTCTCAAACAGGAGGATTATTATGAAAAGTCTCAGAACTATCTTTTTGTTAACACTCGCTTTGCTTATCACAGCAACTTCCAATAAGGCGATTGCAGAAAACTCTATGAGCATCACTACGGCCGAAGACGCCGTCTCAATTAACGCAGGCTCCGAACTCCTGCTCTGCTACCCTTATAATAAGGTACCTTTCAAGCCATATGTCCAGAAGCTATTCTCACCGGCCGGCGTCAATATTCTCCGCGATGCACCTGTCGACCACCACCATCATCACGCACTGATGTTTGCCGTCAAAGTAAATGGCGTCAATTTCTGGGAAGAAACACCGACTGCCGGCAGGCAGATGCACAAATCCTTTACTGACATAAAAACCGACACGAAAACTGATGTTGAAAATGAAAAACGAAGGGAAACACGAAAAGCAAGCTTCACAGAACAAATCGATTGGATAACTTCAAAACAGAAATTGCTGCTAAAAGAAAACCGCACTATCAACGTCTGCCAGGGAACCGACCTCGGCGCAACCCTCTTAACCTGGCAGTCCAGGTTTGAACTACCCGATGGAACCGAATCTGCAACTCTTACCGGCTCACACTACCACGGCCTTGGAATGCGCTTTATTAAACCAATGGACTTGACCGGAACACACCTCAATGCTGACGGCAAACCGGGCACAGTTTTCCGCGGCGATGAAAGGCTCACTCGCACCACATGGAGCGCTTATACAGCCAACGCAGAAGGCAAGCCCGTTACTGTTGCAATATTCGACCACCCACAGAATCCTCGCCACCCGGCAACGTTCTTCACCATGACAAAACCCTTCGCATATCTGTCTGCCACGCTGAATCTGCACAAAGAGCCGCTGAAAGTAGTCTCAGACAAACCATTGGTATTGCGATACGCCGTGGCCGTATGGGATGGAAAAGTTAAAAATGACAGGATTGATGAACTGTATAAGAGTTGGACAGAAAAATAAATCAGACAAAACTGAAAACATTAAGATAAACCGTAATCAGGAAATCATGGAGAAAAAATATGTCTGGCAAAAATAAACGAACTGATGAAACTAATTCTATGACACGTCGAAACTTCATTCGCAAAGCCGGCACCACAGCCGCTGCCCTTACCGCTATGGGAACAACTACACAAAAATTCACTTCTAACGTACTCGGCGCCAACGACCGCATAGGCGTAGGCTTCATCGGTTGTGGAGGCAGAAGTAACACCCACCTTCGGGCCGTGCATTATCTAAAAACACAAAAAAATGTAAATGTAGACATCGTCGCCGCCTGTGACGTTTACAAACCACGCCTCCAGAAAGTCGTTGATGGATACAAGGCCAAAGGCTATATGGATCATCGCAAACTTCTTGCCGATCCGAACGTAGACATCGTCTGTATCTCCACGCCGGACCATATCCACGGTTATCAGGCCATAGATGCAGTAAAAGCAGGTAAGGACGTCTACTGCGAAAAACCAGTGACACATTGGAGGCAGTTTGAACTGACAAAACGCCTTGCTGAGGAGGTGAAAAAGAGCGGCCGTGTCTTCCAGCTCGGAACTCAGGGAATGTCCGATCCTGCCTGGCACCAGATTAAAAAGCTGATTCAGGATGGCTTAATTGGCCGGCCTGTCCATGCCGAGTGTGGCTATTTCCGAGTCGGCGACTGGGGTGAAGCGGACATGCCCGTCGACGATCCAAACGCAAAATCCGGCCCGGATCTGGACTGGAACGCTTTCCTCGGCGATTCACCAAAGCGCCCCTTCGATGTAGACCGCTTCTTCCGATGGCGAAAGTATGAGGATTACGCCGGAGGCCCCTCAACCGACCTCTTTCCTCATATTCTCACCCTTGTTGTACACATGCTCGGCGTCACCATGCCCAGCGTGGCCGTGGCGACAGGAGGCAAGTTCCGATACCAGGCACGGGAAATACCCGACACGTTCAACATGCTCATTGATTACCCTGAGAATATTACTATCGCCATGCTGGGAACGCAGGCAAACGACTATCCGGGAACAGGACGTCGCGGCTCGGGTCAACGCATACCTGTAATCCGCGGATGGGATGGAACACTCACGATAGAGAAAAACGATATCGTCTTCATTCCCGCCCAGGGCTCAACGAAAAAGGCTCAGCGTTTCCCTATAAAAGGTAGTGAAGATTTCGTCGGTTACTGGCAAAAATTTCTCGACTGTTGCCGCTCGCGTAATACTAATACACTCAGTCCGATGGACCTGGCTTATCACGTTCAGACAGCCTTGCAAATGGGTATGCTCGGCCTCCGACAAGGCAAGGTCGCAAGATTTGACAAAACCAAAGAAACAATTATTCTGTAACTATAACCAGGACCATATTTGACGTTCTCTTGTAAAGACAGTTTAAAACTGATTTCAAAGCAAAAGGAGGCAAAGAAATGGATATCAAAATTACAAGTTCGGCCTTTGAAGAAGGTGGTTTAATCCCGCCTAAGTACACCTGTGATGGTGCTGATATTTCCCCGCCCCTGCAATGGGAAACCGTCCCCGAAGCCACCAAAAGCATTGCCCTGATAAGTGATGACCCCGATGCGCCGATGGGAACATGGGTACACTGGGTGCTGTTCAACCTGCCTGCCGATACTACCCAACTGAACGAAAACATCCCCCCTGATGAAAACCTCCCCAACGGAGCCAGGCAGGGAATCACAGATTTCGGCAGGATTGGTTATGGAGGCCCTTGTCCCCCCAGCGGTACGCACAGATATTTCTTTAAGATTTACGCTCTCGACACGGAACTCGATCTAACCGCCGGGGCTGCAAAAAGTGACTTGCTCAACGCTATGGCTGGACACATCCTTGCAGAAGGCCAACTGATGGGCAAATACAAAAGACAATAGACTGTTGGCGTTCCGCTATACCGGGATTCGCCGATCTCAGAAGTTTTCCAGTATTGCCGCCGTACTTATTGCAAGCAGCATCAGGTAGTCCAAATCGCTCAGAGTGTACTGCTCATGATCCGCAGAATTATCAACGTACAGCGCCCCGAAACAACCCGTTGGGTCCATAATAGGCGCTATCATTGCCGACCTTATCCTCTGTCCTTCAACCTGTCCTGAAACCTGTGGCAAAAGTAAGAACTGCCCTTTTTCAACCGCTTGAGTGATTTGATCATTAATATTTATATCGCTGAGTGCAACAGTTTCACCCTCCCGGCTCTTACCTGCATGACTCGTCATCGGGCCGGTTGACTCATTTCTCAAGGCACACCAGGAGCGATATCCCCCAAATTGTCTCAGCATAACACCCAACAAGACCTGGAGCAGTTTGTCAGGCCCTTTTGCTTTGCAGATTGCCTCCGTCGCCTCCATGAAATCTTTCACCCTTTTGGCAGGCAATTTAATCTCCGGGGCATGGTCCGCATCCGGCCTTCGAACTATAATCTGAGGGCCGCGAGAAGCCGAAGCCGTGACAAGAGTATCTTCCAAATGAGTCGGTTTATCGGTCTCCGTTTCATCTTCGAGATATACTTCCAGAGTAAAATCAGATATGCGGAGACGATCGCCGGTCTTTATTTCAGACTTATGGATTGCCTTTTCGTTAAGATACGTTTGGTTTGCAGAATCAAGGTCCTCCACAATCCATTTCCCATCACCGCTTATGAATATTACGGCGTGCTGCCGCGAAACCGTTCCTTCAGGCAAAAAAACCTGGCTGTTGGGCAGTCTGCCGATATAGATTGGACCTTCTCCGAACCGAAACTCTTCAATAGTGCGATCGCCTTTTTTTACTATCAAACGCATAAGATTCCCTCTGTACTTTCGGATTCAAAAGCTATAAAATTTCATTATTCATGACAACCTGGGAATTGTCAAGAAAACATTTATTAAAATATTTCACTTTTCTCGGCTGTCCCTGTCCCTGAATTTCCCATGTCACCATTGTCGCAATTGTCGTTCAACCAATAAGTGTCTGAATACCCATCATAAAACGTAAAACCGATTCTGAGCACTAATTAATGTTAACAGACGAAATTGCTCCATTGAAAAGATTTAAATATAAAAGCATCATCAGTATGATCAATGCTATAATCCAAAAAGTTAATATGGTTACATATCGCAGTTTTGGTTCCGAAATCCTTCCAAGTAACAACAACGGCAACCCAACTATGGTAAGTATCGGCGCACCTAAAGTAACAATAATCAGATAAAAAAGACGTAATACTGTGGTAACATTTTCGTCAAAACAAATTCTTCGCCACAGCTTGCAGAACATACCCACATTGAAACGAATGCGCACAAATGGCATATATGATGCCAATGGGTTGATAACCTCATTGGAATCACAACTATCGCAGTAGTTCTGGAACGGATGGCAGGGCTTGAGACACTTTGGACAAATCGGGCAGGCATCAGCCGGAATATACTCATCATCGACTCGTTCAACTTCTCTAATGTTTCCCGCTGGCATATTATCCAGACCTCCTTCTGTCATATTATATTATACCAGCTTCATTCCAGATTAGCAATAGTTATCACCTTA
>JAABXR010000363.1 GCA_011776225.1 Phycisphaerae bacterium | reverse complement strand
TTTTGCTGTATAATTGCCTTTATGAACGAAATTAGCAAAATTGCTTCTCATTTCGAAGGCCTTCTCGGCCTTAGCCTGCTCCTGCGCCGTCTGGCGCAATAAACTATCTACCTAAAAATCTCATATACTTTCATTTTTAACCACGGATCACACCTTTTTGGTTGCATTTTTATTTGTGTTTAATCCGTGCAAATCCGCAAAGCTTGTCCAGAGCAAAGTCGAATGGATCAGCGGTTAAATAAATAATTCGTGGCAATTTAACCCCAATTGGGACATAATCAGCCGCGATTATGTAAAAATTTGGAGAAATTAAAATGAGTAAAGAAAAAATAATAATCTTCGATACGACATTACGTNNAAATAATAATATTTGATACGACGTTACGTGACGGCGAACAGGCCGCAGGGACCCGCCTGGGCGCAAGAGAAAAGCTCGAAATCGCCCGCCAGTTGGCCCGGCTGAAGGTCGACGTCATTGAAGCCGGCTTCCCGGCCTCCTCACCGGAAGACTACGAGGCCGTCCGCCTGATTTCCGAGCAGATTGAGGGCCCCGTCATCTGCGGCCTGACACGCGCGATAGAAAAGGATATTGAGACCTGCCAAAAAGCCCTGGCAAAAGCCAAACGCTTCCGCATCCATACGGGAATCGGGGTCTCCGAGATCCACATCATCGGCAAATTCGCAGATAACAAGTACGGCAGGACAATCGGCCAAAAGCAGAAAACCATCCTCAAGATGGCCGTCGAGGCGGTCAAACACACTGCCAAATACACCGACGACATCGAATTTTACGCCGAAGATTCCGGCCGGGCAGACCGAGCTTTTCTTTACAAGATTCTCGAAGCCGTAATAGATGCCGGTGCCACTACCGTCAACATCCCCGACACGACCGGCTATTCCATACCCGAACAGTATGGCGCCCTTATCCGAGACATCCGGGCCAATGTGCCGAATATTGACAAGGCGGTAATCAGCGTGCACTGCCATGACGATTTGGGTATGGCGGTGGCCAATTCGCTGGCCGGGGTCAAGAACGGCGCGAGGCAGATAGAAGGAACCATAAACGGCGTCGGTGAAAGGGCAGGCAACGCAGCCATCGAAGAGGCGGTTATGGCCATCCATACCCGGCGTGACTTCTTCGAAGAGGTAGAGACCGGCATCAACACCCGTGAGTTTTATCGTACGAGCCATATGGTCGCTGACATGCTGGGTATGCCGGTTCCGGCCAATAAGGCGATTGTGGGAAGTAATGCCTTTGCACACAGCTCGGGGATCCATGTTGATGGATTTTTGAAGAAGCGTGAGACGTACGAGATTATGCGGCCGGAGAGTATCGGGCTGGCGGAAAGCCGGGTTGTACTGACGGCACGTACTGGACGGCACGGGCTGCGACATCGGCTCAAAGAGATGGGATATACATTGAGTAAAGAAGAGATGGAAAAGACGTACGAGCACTTTCTGGCCATCGCCGATAAGAAAAAGGAAGTCTTCGAAGAAGATTTAGCGGCGATTATCAGCGATGAGATTCACCTGATAGAACAGACGTACGAGCTGCTGTACCTGCATGTTGCATGCGGGACGGGGACGCTGCCTACGGCGAGCGTGAAAATGAAGGCCAAAGATGAGACGAAACAGGCGGCCGCGTGCGGGGATGGGCCGGTCGACGCAGCTTACGAGGCGATACGGGAAGCCACGGGCCAGTCGCCGAAGCTTGAAAGCTACTCGATTCGGGCCTTGACGGGCGGTAAAGAAGCGCTCGGAGAAGCCACCGTTAGGATTAGTGAGGACGGCAGGAGTTTTGTCGGCCGGGGTATATCGACGGATATAATCGAAGCGAGCGCGAAGGCGTATGTCGATGCCATTAACAGGATGGTAGCAGCACAGGGAAAAGGTAAAAAGCCAAAAAGAACAGGAACTGTGAAGAAAACTAAAAGGAAAAAATCAAAAAGTAAAAAGACATGATAAAGGAAATCCTAATATCTAAATCCTAAATTTCCCTGACTACGACATTAAGGGACAGGCTAAACAAATTCAAATGAACAAAATACAAATTTTCAAAACAATGAATGGATGAGTAAGTTAGGGCATAAGTGCACAAGAGCATAAGGGGATAAGAGATGGCTGTTGGAGAATTGAGCGATGGATAAAGAGAGGATATTTGTCGGTAGAAAGGATGAACTGGAACAGTTCAACACGGTGCTTGAGGACCCGAAGGGGCAGGCTGTATTAGTTGTCGGGCAGGCGGGGATGGGGAAGACGTGGCTTACCCATAAAATGGCTGAGGTAGCCGAGAACCATCCTAACCTGAAATGCGGGTGGGTGCGGTACGAGGTCACGCCGACAGACGGCGTGGATTCGACGATGGCACTTATGATGGATAATGCTTTCGAGGCGGCGAGTACAGAGCCGGGGAGTTTTGATAAGGTGCCGCAGAGGAAAAAACAGTGGATGGCTTTGCTGAAGGCGGTCGTGCCAAAAGGGGGAGAAATAGCTGAGCTTATTGGCAGTCTGCGTCGAGATCCACAGCGGCATACGAGGGAACAATTCCTGAGCCGTTTAGAGTTGATTTCGAAGCGGATGTCGGGGAATGGGCGGGCAGTGTTCATAATTGACCCTGAAAAGTATATGCAAAAGGAAAGTGACCAGTCGTGGGCGATAGTGGTTAAAGAACTGCCGGAGAAGATAAAGTTCGTATTTGCGCAGCGGCCGGGGGATGTGCTGGTTGACAGTGAGACGTTTGGGGCTTTAACCAACGTGGTGTCTATACCGGAGAAAAGATTAGATGTTCTTGAAGAAGAAGCGGTTGATGAATTACTGAATCAAAGAATTAAAGGGACCAAGTATACGGTTACAGAGATTCGGGAGGTATTGAGTCGGTATGAAGGTCATCCTTACGCTCTTGGAGCAGCCCTGGATTTGATAGAGGGCGGGATAGAGTTGGAGGAGCTGCCGGAGAAGCCGGAGCCGACAAGGTTTGCAGAGGTGCAGTGGAAGGAAGTTAGTAATAGAAGCGAAGATGCTATTCGCCTCTTCAAGGCGTATGCGATACTTGAAGTAGGAGTTGGCGATGATGTAGTGGAAGCGGTAAGTGAGATAGACTCAAATAAAAGACAGCATTTGTTGGCGGACAAGTATCTTGGCGGGCTGTTGCGGGAAGAAGGGGAGGGGATGCGGATATATCATGCGATATTGGCGGATTATATATTAGGGCAAATAAGCGAAGCTGAGAAAAAAGAAGTACACGGCCGGGCGGTGGAAGTTTATCGAAAGAAACTTGCGGAAGCAAAGAGAAATAAAACGAAGCCGGATGCGCTTGCTGCGATGAGATTAGCCGAGCATGTCTTAGCGACAGAGGGAGAAAAGGCGTTTGTGGATGCGTTTATTAATGAATGCACAGGACCGCTGTTGAACCTTGGTCTGTTAGATGCAGCGATTGCATTATCCCAGCGGGCGTTGAAGTTCGTCGGAAAAGTGACGAAAGGAGAGGCGATGGTGAGAGGCAATTTAGGGGTGATTTATCGAATAAGGGGAGACTTAGATAAGGCCGAAGAGATGCATAAAAAGGCATTAGAGATTGCAGAAAAGTTCGGGCTGCAGAAGATATTGGCAAATGGGTACGGCAATTTAGGATTGATTTATCAAACGTGGGGCGACTTAGATAAGGCCGAGGAGATGCAAAAAAAGTCACTGGAGATATGTAAGAAGATAGGATATGAGGAGGGGATAGCAAGTAATTACAGCAATTTAGGGATGATCTATGAAACAAGGGGAGACTTAGATAAGGCCGAGGAGATGCATAAAAAAGCCCTGGAGATAGCAGAGNNTTAGTTAAGGCCGAGGAGATGCATAAAAGAGCTATAGAGTTAAACGAAAAACTTGGTCTTACAAAAGGGATGGCCAGTAGCTACGGCAATTTGGGGCTGATTTATCAAAACAAAGGGGACTTAGATAAGGCCGAGGTGATGCATAAAAAAGCCCTGGAGATAGCAGAGAAGCTTGGTATACCGGAACAAATGGCACGACATTACGGCAATTTAGGGATTGTTTATTATGAGCGTAGTAAATTAGATGAGGCCGAGGAGATGTACGTAAAGTCTCTGCAAATTAGCAAAGCGCAAAGGATGGTACGATTGACGGCAAATCAATACGGCAATTTAGGGATTGTATATCAAACGAGAGGAGACTTAGATAAGGCCGAGGTGATGCATAAAAAGGCACTGGAGATTGATAAAAAGCTCGGACTGCAGGAGGGGATGGCAAGTGATTACGACAATTTAGGGATTTTCTACTACATGAAAGGAGACTTAGATAAGGCCGAAGAGATGCATAAAAAGGCACTGGAGATTGATGAAAGGCTCGATCTGCAGGAGGGGGTAGCAATTAGTTACGCCAATTTAGGCCGGATTTATAAGAAGCGGGGAGATATCAAAAAGGCAAAAGAGTACTGGGAGAGGACGGTGGAGTTGTATAAGAAAATCGGGATGCCGCATGAGGTTGAGAAGGTAGAAAGCTGGCTTAGTTCACTAAGCCAAGAAGGGAAAAAGGAGACTTAAGAAATCCTAAATTCTAAATCCTAAATTCTAAACAAATTCAAATG
>JAABXR010000076.1:2573-19659 GCA_011776225.1 Phycisphaerae bacterium | reverse complement strand
ACGTAATTACTGTTTACCGTAAACGCATATTATAACATATCTTAGGGGTACTTGTCAATGGTTATCAACCGCTGATAGTGTAAAGTATTATGTGTAAATTTGACTTTTGTCATCAAATTGGCTCGAACATAAAGGTATCTGTATAAGGCCTCTTCATGAGGGAAATTTCACGGTATGCTGCCGATATCTCGTATATCTCTGTTTGAACTCGGCTGGTTGTATTGCTTTAATTGGTTACTGATGGACTTTGCGTGTTTGTTTCATTGAGCAAGGCTTGCCGACAACTTTCTGAACAGATTCTACGTAAACCTTATGCATTTGGCCGAGTTCTTCGTTGCCCACTGAAAGGAAATTGGAGAAATCATATATAGGAATCTTTGGTCTTGGCTGTTTCAATTTCGGTAGATTAGCTGACAATTCTTTGAATCTTCGCCCCCATGCCTTAATGGTGAAGTCCTCTTTGAAAAGACCGGCGAACAGGCTGATATCAGTGGAACTGGGCGAATCGGCGAAAGGCCACGAAAGCCATCCGTCGGCCAGTGAGCGTGAGGCCTCGATTTCCGCACTTATCCAGCGGGACTGCTCTGCTTCACTAAGATACGGATGTTTCTGTGGCGCACCACCGCCATACCATCCAAATTCGCCTAAGACTACCGGTTTTCCAATGTGACAGTATGCCAAGACTGCCTGTAGATAGCTGAGGTTCTTTCGCCAATTTTCATCAGAGCTAAACGGAGCCCCCATTGTGGGATAGAAGTGAATTGTTACAAAATCAAGCCATCCAGCCTGCCTCCGTGGATTGAAAGCTGAGTATCGACCTGGATTGCCCGGCCGAACAAGTGGATACGACCATTGAATATAGCCGATAGTAATCAGATGGGTTGGATCTGCGCTGCGTAAAGCCTCAACCTGACGGCGTACCCATTCGCCGGCCAGATATTCGCGAAAGCGCTGCCAGTCGCGTAATCTTGGATTTCCTGCATTACTTTTGTTGTCAGGAACTTTCACATCTCCCCATTTATCCGTTTCTGTTATTTCCTTACCCCATGCATTCTTTAGTAGGTCCCAGTCCAGATATTGATTTTTCAGCCACTTATTCCAGCGAACTTCCCATCCTTTTACAAACCAAGGCAGGTGTGGTTCATTCAGAAGGTCCCATGCGAAAATGATCGGCTCGCCTTCATAGCGTTGACCTAAAACCTTCCAGAAGTGCTCTAATGCAAGCAAAGATTCCTCCCCCGCGAAACGGTCAGGCCTCCAGTAAGAAGGGCTGCCCTCCCAATGGTCCGGCCCGGTCAGGATGAGCCGAATATTTGTCTCGCTTGCAATTTTGACAAGAGTATCCAGTTTTTTAAGAGACTGCTCGTCAATAGTGTCGACATTAGGTTGAAAGCCGGCGGCCGTAAGAAAAACGCGTGCGCAATTAACTCCAATTTCACTCATTATTCGAAAATGCTCGCGCACCTTTTCAGCATCAAATTTACGCCATATTTTTGGCGCCCAGCCAGTGTGAGGATCATAATAATTTGTTCCGAACGGGATATAAGGACGCCCGGAATCCTGCTCTGCAAAACCTTCAGCGTTATCGCTGACAACTATCACTTGCATCTTCGGACGTGATGCTGCGTTGCTTGTCATGCAGAATCCGACGGCTATGACGGCCATGGTGACTAAAATCAATCTTAGATGTATTTTTATTCGAACCAGAACCATAATATTTGCCCCTCTACGGTGAATAGTAGTTGTAGCACTGCTTTAAGCGACGGTAATTCCGATTGGTCCATAGACGTTTTTGATTGGGTCGAGGATTACGGTTACTGTTTGTGTATATATGCAGTTCGTTACCGTTCAAGACGATTATTTCCTCCCGCCAGTCACCAGTCACGTCTGCGACATACAGCCTGTCAGCTTTTTCCTTAATGTGTGCTACAAACTTACCCGTCAAAGGTTCGAATAAACACACATCTCCGGTCATGTGCCGTTCCGTAGCACACGCTAACTGTTCTCTTTTGCCGGTCCAGTCGATGGTATGAATTATCTCCACCCCGCTCGCGGTCCAGCCTTTCGGGGCAACATCATCCATCTTGTAATCGAAGACTTTCTTGCCGACCGAATTAAAAACAAAAGGCTTTTGATGTTCGTTGTAGCGAGACCGGCACCAGATAAAGATTTCATCGCTGCCTTCCTTGAATCGGCCGACCGCCGCATTCTGAGGCTCCTGTTTCCTGAAGTGGCTTCTCCAAATCGGTCTATCTATGCCAACAAGTTGTACCTGGTTTGATCCTTCTTCGAGCATAATGATTTCCAGACCGGCTTTTTTCGGCTGTACATCAGCGACAAATATACTGTCCATATGGTATCTGTCAGGAACTGCACGGGTCAGCAGTTTCCCGTCGGCCGAAAAAATCGTAGCCCCAAGCACCTCATCACGCCCATCACCATTAATATCCGCTAATCGGGCGGAATTGTGGGCGCAGCTAACGAACTTATCGCTTTGCCACAACGGCTTGCCACCCTTTACCAGTTTATCTATTGAATATGCGGCCAGAAACTTGCCCATCCGGTACCCGCGATTGTTGGTAGTCTGAAGCAGGATGTCTCCATCGCCTCCCTTACCGCGAAAGTCCGCAATCATGGCTACTTCCCAGAAGTCGGTCCCTTCGGGGTGGGACGGTTTGGCATTGGCCATTTCTTTTCCCGTTTTACCTTCTACGATATGTAAGACAGAGTCTTTTGTCAGGAATACGACCTCGCATTTGCCGTCGCCGTCCACGTCACCGGCCGCAACACCGGGGCCGCAATGACCAGGCAGACCCTGGCTTTCACTTGAGCCTCCTATTACTATGTCCGTTTTCTTAATCCACACCTTCCTGCCGTTGTTGTCGTACACGGCAAGGTGCCCCGGCACGGTGACAAGGTAGTCCATCTTACCGTCATTGTTGATGTCCGCTGTGATTATCCCGCCGCCCGAGTCTTTTGGACCGGGAATAGCTAATTTTATAACAAAAGGTTTTCCCGTAGATAATTCTGTTGCTAACGAAGTACTTGCTAAAAATAAAACAACGACTAATGTTTTCAAAACTGCACTAAGAATACTCATAGAATTGCTCTCCGTAACAAAATTATTCCTCTGACATGTTAATTTTACCTGTTATCGTCGATGCTGCTGTTCGTTTTCATCAAGAGTATACTCCTGCATTAGTAGTGTCAATACCAAAGTTCGAATTTCCTGATACGATAATACTTTCTTGAAGCAATTGAAATCTATAGTACAATAACCGGGAATGTTTTTAGTCGGAAAATGATAATTTTTTTATGAGATTTAGTTATGAGCGCAAAGGTGTTTTTTATAAAAGCTGCTGTTGATGACGGCCAAAAAATAGTGTCACAAAAGGCCCGCAAATTGTTTAAGACGGGGGGCTTTGAAAGTTGTTTCAAGCAGGGCGATTTCACCGCGGTGAAAGTCCATGTTGGTGAGCCGCCCAATGATACGTATATAAAGGCACCTTTCATTAAAGGGCTTGTGGAGGAGTTATTTGTATTAAAAACAAAGCCTTTTATAACTGATACGAGCGCTTTGTATACAGGCCGAAGGCACAATGCGATTGACCATACTATTTTAGCTCATGAGCGAGGCTTTGATATTTCCGGTCTTGGCATACCGTTTATTGCTCCCGATGGATTGTTCGGTACTTCAGAGACGGCCGTGCAAATCGACGGCGAGCTTAACAAGGAGGTTTTAGTTGCATCCGATATCGTAAGATGCCAGTCGATTCTTTCGATTGCTCACTTTACAGGTCACCCCGCTGCATGTGCAGCAGCCACTTTGAAAACACTTGGAATGGGCTGTTCGAGCCGAAAGGGCAAAATGAGACAACACGCATCTATGAGGCCGAAGGTCGGTGACGAATGTACGCTTTGTGGAGATTGTTATGACCACTGTCCAGCTGATGCAATCGGCCTCGGTGACGTCAAGGCCGGTATCGACATGGACAAGTGCATCGGCTGTGGTGAGTGTGTAGCGGTATGCAGGTTTGGTGCCGTTAAATATGACTGGGGCGCTGAGGACAGAATACTACAAAAGAACATCGCCGAGCATGCGCTTGGTGTCTTAAAAGGCAAGAAGGACCGTGTAGCGTTCTTTAATTTTGTTATCTCCGTTACAGGTGATTGTGATTGTTTCGACAGGGAGGGTATGCCAAACATTATCGATGATATCGGTATATTTGCCTCGACCGATCCTGTTGCTGTGGATAAGGCTTCAATAGACGTTGTCCAAAGCAGCACCGGCAAAACAATAGCTCAGTTGCTTGAAAACGACAAGCTTGATCCTCGTTATCAGATTGAACACGCGGAACGTATCGGCCTGGGCATTACAGATTATGAACTTATAGAGTTTGATTAGTCCTGCTTAAACACAGACCTGGGTTGAATGATACAAAGTTTCTTCTATCATCAATCGCTTCATTAAAACATATCTGTAGATTTGCTTCTCTCAAAGGGGTGGAGAGTCTGTTTACCATACTAACGGAGTATTGTTCATAACAGTCACTCAACCAGTAATCTGAAAGTATGTCTAAATCATTGATGTCGACAATATTGTCATTATTCAAATCACCCGGGATATTTGGGCCGGCTACTTGCCAGTTTTGCATAAGCAAGGAATAATCTATAAAATTAACAGGATTAAAGCCGTCAAGATCGGGGCAGTTCGGATCGCAAATATCTCCCAGCCCGTCATCATCGGAATCACTCTGGGAAGGATTGAAGTTATTGGGACAGTTATCGAGGTCATCGTTTACGCCATCGCCATCAGAATCAAAACAGCCTGTTGTGTCCCACCGCCAGGCCAAGAATCCACCCATCATGTCATACACATAGAGGAACCCATTATCATCCAAAAAGTTAGAGGCCATATGACTTCTGCCGCCGCTGCGACAGTATACCAGAATTTCACCGTCCCTCGGCAGTTCTTCATATCGTTGTTGTAAAATCCCTGAATTCCATGGATAATTGAGAGCACCGGGAATATGTCCGGCCGTGGCACAATATTCCGACACTTCACGAACGTCCACTACTATTAGTTGGTCATTGGTGTCGATCATGTTTTTGGCCTCGAGGGAATTAACATCTGTATGACCCAGCGCAATGGAATTGAAGGCCAAAGGAAATACAATGAGCAGAACGAAAAATATTGAAAGATTTATTTTCACGAGTATCACACCTCCAGACCAAACGAGTACATTGCTCCTTATCGAAAAAGCTGTTTAAAAACCAATTTTACATGTACATTATACACTTTTGATGAAAGCCGGTTGCGACAAAATGACAAAAATCATATTTTTTAAGAAAATATAAGCTGTGCCAGGTATTGATATGCTTTTGTTGATTAAAAATAGATATAGATAAAAGCGTTCTCAGTTTTAAGAAAAAAAATAATAATAATGCTTAATCTTTCTTGACGAAAGTTTTGATTTGTGATTTAGTTAATATGTTGCGGGTGCGTCCGGGCGGTTTCGCTGCAATATTTAAGTAAAGGCACTTGGCAACAAGGAGACAGGGTGACGAAAAATTCCTGTAAATCGCCTTTGTCTCCTTTTTTTAATCCCTAAAATTGGCTCTAAAATCCGCTTTTTTCATCAGATTACGACGGAACAGGCGATTTGGAGTGATAAACGCGGCTTTAAAATGCCAGTTTTACGAAAATTCAAAAATTGAGGTTGATTTGCCGATATTTTATTTGACAGAGAACCGGCTTTGTGTTAATATAAAATTAGAGTCAGGTAGGTTTGAAAACTTATCATAATTTAATCTACCGTCATAATTTGCTTTTTTATCATATCTTTAACCTGCCTGCTTAAAAGGTTCTTTACCAACTTTGTGTTAATATTTTGTGTCAGGACAGGTAGGTTTGAAAAACTTATTATAACTTAAAATGCCATCATAATTTGATTTCGTATTCATATCTTTAACCTGCCTGCCAAACGGTTTTTTACCGGCGTTGTTTGTATCGTTGCGCTGTCAACAGATCTGAATGTAGCGAGTGCCGATACATGAATTTGACTGGAAAAATTCGATTTCGTGGATTTGAACCAACCGTTTTTAGGCTAAGTAATAAAGTAAGGAGATTCGCAAAAAAACGAGATTTTTTACGTACCCGTGTGGCAGTATTGCACTGCAGTAATCTATTTAAATCAATAAGCAAAAAAGTAACAAAAGCGTGCCTAAAAGCGGTTGCATTTGCGGGTCTCGAAAAGAGTAAAGGAGACAAAAAATGGAACGGAAAAGAAAAGCTTTCACATTGGTTGAGCTGTTGGTCGTGATCGCGATCATAGCTCTGCTGATGGGCATCCTGATGCCGGCCCTGGCCAGGGTAAGGCAGATCGCCTTCCGAATGGTCTGCGGCTCAAACCTGTCCGGTATCGGCAGGGCGATGCTCATTTACGCACACGATTACGACAATGACTTTCCTCGAGCAGGTTTTACCGGGACCCAGTGGGGCGACAGAGTCCTTAGCTGGGCTGCTGCGGATAGATCTACCGCTTTTATAGGAAGTCCGGGACAAACCAGTGGCGGCCAGGCTACAGTTTCATCAAGCCTCTATTGCCTGGTAAAGTATGCAGAGGTGACACCAAAGTCATTTATCTGCAAGGGTGAGCCGACAAAGAAACCCTTCAAAGCTTCTGATTACTTAACGAACTTTGAAGATGAGGATGCCTGGGATTTCGGCCCCTCTAATTGGCCTGGTAATGTTGGCCCATACAACCACTGCAGCTACTCGTACCACATGCCTTACAACCAGCGTTTCCTAAGCACCGCATCAAGCGAACCGGGTATGGCAGTTGCGGCAGACAGGAATCCGCATTTAGACTACTATGCTGAGAATTCTGAAGACTTCAAGTGGGACAACAACAATAAAAATTCGAATGGTATCAAATACTCCCAATTAGGAAATGCCGCCGCTCACCAAAGGGAGGGACAGAACGTATTGTTTATGGATAATCACGTGGACTTCGAAAAACAATCCTGGTGCGGTGTTGATGAGGACAATATCTATACACATTGGTCCGCATTGTCAGGATTGACGGACAAACGGCAGGGCCAGTGGCCCCTGTGTACTCCTGGTTATGATATGAGCCAGCCTAGTGGCAAAACGGACTCACTATTGGTAAATGAGTGTGGCCCCGATCCCGGTACAGGACCGGGACAACCTGGAACAAAACCGCCAGGCGCTCCGCCCGGTTGTTTCCCTGCCGATACTCCTGTTTGGGTCGATGGTGAACAGGTGCAAATCTCAAAAGTTGCTGCAGGCCAGAAGGTCGGTAGACTTGGTGTCACTGATTCAGTGTCTTGCTCCGAGAAACCTGTGTGCTTCAAAGAAATTGAAAGTGTCCTGGAGTACCAGGGAACGAACGACTATTACAATATAGTGCTGGAAACCGGAAATCGCATCAACGTTGTACATTCACACTATTTTCGAACTGCATCTGATCGATGGGTCCTGGTAGAAAACTTGAGCGTCGGTTCCAAACTGCAGTCATTAAAGGGGCCAATTAGCATCAAGTCTATCTCAAAGAGAGAAATACCTTTTACTGGCAGGTTTTACAATCTGAAGATTAAAGGTGGAGACCGATATTTTGTAGGTAAAGACGGTGTAGCCGTACGTAGTTATTGAAGCGCGGCGTTACTTAATGTCATGTTGACTGAAGAATTGGTGTTTTTGCGCCCAAGTATCTTTTGTGGGAAAGCTCATGGAACATAAGTTCTGCGGTTTTTCATCCGGTTGTTAACTGGCGGCCTTGTGCGATTCAGCGCAAGGCCGCTTTTTTTGGTCATAATTGTGAGAAATCCCAAAGCTGATTATGCTGTGTTTTGTAGCGGTAATAACAAATCTTACCTATATTTATACTGTTCAGATTGTTAGACCTTATATTTTTGAGTGGAACATGGTTGACTCTGGCAGTGTCAAAATGTTGGTAAAATAGATTGGAATTGGCCGGCTGATTCGGGTATTATAATACCTTGAAAGCACAGCGATAAAGAAACAAAGGTTGTAAAACAGACTTTGGATTATTATCGAAAGGACAATTCTATGAGCAACGATAAACTTTCGAGACGAAGCTTCATCCAAAAGGCTTCTATAGCGACCGCCGGCACAGTTGCCGGTGCTTTGGCCGGTGAAGGTCAGGTATCAGCAAAAGCGGGCGTTAAAAAAACCAAAATTGATACGTCAAAGATTCTCAATTACAACCCGAAGATGCGTTATCGTCGGCTCGGCAAGACGAACCTGATGATTTCCGAGATAAGTCTGGGCGGGCACTGGAGGGCCCCATGGCGAGACCGCCGTGGTGGATGGTGGTGGGGTAAGTCTATAAAAAACGGCATATCGGATAAAATAGCGAAAAACCGGACAGATGTTGTTTCAAAAGCCATCGATTGTGGAATGAACTATCTGGATATTACAGGTGCCGAGGAGTGTATTGCCTTCGGAACGGCACTTAAAGGCCGACGGAAAAAGATGATTGTCGGCGCAGACGATTCGCAGCTCTGCCCGCGACACGATGAATTCTGTAATGTCAAGGCCCAGATACACAATGTTGAGGAGTGCCTGCGTAACATCGGCACCGATTACCTCGACATCTGGCGTATTCAGGCAAAGATGGACGGAACCAACACCGATGCTGATGTCGAGGTAATGATAGAGGCCTTTCAAAAACTGCACAAGTTCGGCAAAGTGCTGCACCTCGGTATCTCCAGTCACAGCCGTCCATGGGCCCAGCATGTTGTTGAGAAGTACCCACAGGTCGAGATGTTCATCTTTCCATGCACAGCTAAGACTAAAGAAAAAGGAAAACCTGCGACAAGGGAAAATATTGAAGAGCGAAATGCCGGCTACGGCCCCGACTCAAAGAGCATCTTTCAGTCTCTCAAAGAACAGGATGTCGGACTGATTACAATAAAGCCTTTCTTTGGAGGCAGGCTCTTAAAGAGCAATGATAAACCAAAGACGGGCGCAGGAAATAAGGAAGATAACGACCTCGTCAGGCTTACTCTTCAGTGCATCCTCAATCTGAATGATGCTATTACAGCCGTTATTCCGGGGCTCTCGACGGTTTACGAGGTCGAGAATGCTGCAAGGGCTTCATACACGCGTCCGCTCGGGCTCACGGCGGCGGATAAAGAATGGCTCATGAGCAAAACGGACCAGCGCTGGGTCCTCTTGCCGCAGGAATACTTATGGCTCCGCGACTGGCAAGTTGTTTAGCCTGGCCTGTGTGTATAAAAAGAAAATTATTGCCGATTGTTTTGTGGACTGAGTTGAGCATGTTATAATAACGTATACTACTTTCTTATACGTTTTGAGTAAGGATTTCTAAATGAAAAGCGGTAAAGGAGCCTTGGCGATGAAAAAGCTTTCCATTAGCTTTCTGATTCTAATGGTGGGATTCGCGATAATCGCAGGTCACACCGCTATCTTGCGGGCCTCCGAAGAAGGTTTTGCCCCTTTGTTTCCCGGTGACAGCCTGGAAGGCTGGAAGGTCAGTGACTGGTCAAATGTTGCTACGCCACAGAAAGTTGATGGCACACCCTGGAGAATCGAAAATGGAGTTCTTTACGGCCTGAACAAACGAACCTGGATTAGGTCTATGAAGCAGTACGGAGATTTCATACTAAAGCTGGATACTAAGATTACCAGGGGCAGCAATGGTGGTATAGGATTGCGTTTTCCCCCTCAGGGTGACCCGGCCTATACGGCGATGGAGATTCAGGTAGTAGATGATAAGGTCTATTATGGAGGCAGCGCGAGGACTGTGCAGTGTACGGGCTCGATTTATGACGAAATTGCTCCCGCAAAGGTTGCCACTAATCCTGTCGGCCAGTGGAACTCGTGGCTGATTACCGCCCGCGGCAGCCAGGTAACGATACTGCTCAACGACGTAAAGATTATCGACGTCGATTTGTCCCTCGAAACCAAAGCACGCCAGCAAAAAGGCCCGCCCCTTGCAAAACGCCCCCTCAAAGGACACATCGGTTTTCAAAACCTCAACGGTGACGTCACGCTACGGAACATTATGATAAAGCAGCTGGACGGAGGCGATGGACAGTTTGTTTCCCTTTTTAACGGCAGAAATCTTGACGGCTGGGTAAATGTCAATTGTGCCCCGGAAACATGGACCGTACGCGACGAGATGATTGTCTGCACCGGGATTCCTACAGGAGTGCTCCGAACAAAAAGACATTATGAAAACTATATCCTTGAACTCGAATGGCGCCATATGAAGAAGGGCGGCAATGCCGGCTTATTCATTCACTCTGATCCCGTGACCGCGCCTGGTCAGCCGTTCACTCGTTCTATAGAGGTGCAAATCCTGGATGGCCGCAATTCCGAAAATTATACCAGCCACGGCGATATATTTGCCATCCACGGTGCCGCAATGAAACCGGACAAGCCTCATCCGGCTGGCTGGAACCGCGCTCTGCCGAGTGAGCGGCGATGCAAACCGGCCGGACAATGGAACCATTATCGTGTTCAAAGCATTGATGGTAACATTTCTTTAGCCGTCAACGGCAAAGTAGTCACTCGCGGCTCCAAATCAAAACCTCGGAAAGGATATATCTGTCTCGAATCCGAAGGCAGTGAAGTCCATTTCCGAAACATTCGTATTCGCGAACTGGCCGGCTCGAATCCGCCGCCTGAGGAGGTTGCACAGAAGGATAAGGGCTTTCGCTCGCTTTATAATGGTCTGGACCTTCGAGGATGGAAGCAGGCAAAGGGCCATCAGGGCCATTGGAAGGCAAAGAACTGGATCCTGGATTACGATGGTAAAAGCCAGGCACAGGATAAGAACCTGTGGACACAGGATGAATTCGAAAATTTCACCCTGATCGTAGATTGGAAGTTTCCTAAAGAACAGGGGTTTGAAAAAGTGCCTGTGGTTTTAACCGATGGCTCACAAGCCACTGATTCCAATGGCAAAGGTCTGACTGCTTCTGTGCCTGCTGCCGGAGATAGCGGTATTTACTTGCGCGGAAGCTCGAAGAGTCAGGTTAATATCTGGAACTGGCCCGTAGGCTCAGGTGAAATCTGGGGGTATCGCACCGATAAAAATATGCCCCCCGAAGTACGAAAAGCTGCGACACCTAAACTGAATGCCGACAATCCTATCGGGCGATGGAACCGTTTCGAGATCACTGTTATCGATGACTATGTCACCATCGTGCTTAATGGCAAAGAAATAATTTCCCGGGCTCGGCTACCGGGCATGCCCGAACGTGGTTCTATCGCGCTGCAGCATCATGGCGATCCTGTCCAATTCGCCAATATATATATAAAGGAACATTAGCCCTAATTGATACAACCTATGTAAAGGTGTATAACGATGAATGTGAAAAGACGATGGATTTCAACTGCGATAGTGCTTGCCGTTTACGTCTTCGGGCTCTGTAATGCCCGGCTTTGGGCAGGTGTACAAACCAGTTATCAGAAAACGCCGAACAAAGTTTCTCCCGAAGAGGCCGGTAACAAAGTTACGACCAATAGCGCCCGTAATACGTCTGTTTACAATCAATCACGCCGCTCGGTTGACCTTTCGGCTCTTACCTATGATACGACCTTTCGCGAGGCACTTGATATCTTGCGACACTCAACTGAGCCTCCATTAAAAATTGTCGTTTTGTGGAGGGACTTAAGTGAAAATGCCTATGTCGAGCCTGATACTCTCATCAAAATTGACGGTGTTTCCGGGATTCGCCTGCGTACGGGTCTTGAACTTGTCTTGAAGTCGGTTGACAGCGGATTTGCAGAGTTGGGTTATATTGTTAAAGGTGGAGTAATTATAATCGCAACAAAAGAGTCTTTACCTGATAGAATGGTTACACGCGTCTATGACGTTAGTTACCTGTTATCACAGCCTGCTCGTTTTGGCTTTGGATTTGCCCCTGGTTTGGCTGCAGGCTGGCCCGGCGGGGGGTATATGGGACAGGCTGGTCAACTGCCTCTAAGAGGTCGTACAAATTCCTACACTTATGGACGCCGAGGCCGAACAAGGCCAACACGAGGAAGGATGACCGAATGGGGGACCGGGCAGGGCACCCGAAGGGCTTCTGGGATTTCAAATCTGATAAGAGAAACCGTCAGGCCGAATAGATGGCGTTAATTTGGATAAAGTGTTTACCCATACCCTTGTTTCTCAAATTAACTGCTTTACAATAAAATACAGAAGGATGATTGCTATCAAAAATATCATAAAAAGGGCTCACTTCTGCGATACTTAAGAAATAAAATGGTCGCAAAGCTTTTTTTAAAAAAAATCGCGTTTTGAAATTTTACGTAATGGCTTATGTGTCATATAATTACAACAGATGGCTGCATAAAATCACTCAGTTTAGCTAAATTATTTGACAATCTGATTTTATCTTATTAGAATATTCAGTGGAGTTGATAGCAGGGACTCTGATAGTAATCTAACGTGACTATTCTATTTTCTTCGTCTCCGGCTGTTTGCTGAGAGCAGATCTTGGATGAGTGAAAACAGACGGCTGGTTTTACTGCAAGACAAGGGAGTCTGGCTTTTCGGAGGATAAGATACAGGAGGTGAGAGTATAGTGGTTGAGCGTATATTGAGACTTCATTCTCCGAGTGATTGTTTAATATGGGGTATTTTGAATATTTGACGGCCAATACCTATTGAAAGTGTAATTCGGCTTAGAGGACAACGGAAAAACGTCTTTAGCAATTTGATTTAATTTGCCGATAATTTAAGGGGAGGCTATATGGAGATAGAAAAAAGAAAACCATCGGGCCGGGAAAAGGATGAGGCTTCTATAAAGCTTCTTGGGAGGCTGAGGGATGAACTATATTCACAACACGCCTCAAATAGAAGGCAGGCTGCTTTTAATCTCTCGTGGATGCAGGAAGATGGTTTAGATATCTTAAAAGACGCCCTGTTTAGCAAGGCTCATATTACTACAAAAAACGCCGCCACTTATGGACTCAGAAAGATGCGCGGAAGAATGAAGAAAATGGCCCTGGTGGAGGTTTTGAAGCAGGGACTTGAACACAGTAGCAGTGACACCAGAGAGGTATGCAAGTCCGCTTTATTGCGATTGGAAGGTAAGATGGAGCAGAAACCTCCATCTAAATCCAAAGCAGGAAAAAGTAAGTATGAAATCAGGGATATACGGGGACCACGGGGAAGCAGGCAGCAGCGGACTGTGGGTATGATGCGTTCTCACAACCGGAGGAGACCTATGGGAGGAAATAGACGCCCCTCGCGGGACTAAATAGACATCTCCACTCTGAATTTGCTTTTCAGTAATCTTTGAAGTTTCTCATCCACTCAGGCCATACACCCGGCCAGCCGCTTGTATCGAACTGCCGATGCCACTTCAGTTTCCAGAGTTCCTTAAGTCCGACCTTCCTGACCGACCAATCCATAAAAACGCCGTTTATACACTCTTTGTGCCGGTCGATACAGAAATGGCGCATTTCCCAAGCATAGCCGCTCCACTGGCCGTTGTAATCAGGGGGTCTAATGCGGTTGCTGTTGATATTGCCGTTTCGATAGAAGGGACCGCCTCCCCTCCACATGCTGTCCAGGAACACGGGTATTTTATTCACGCCTTGTATATTAATAATAGTCCCCCAGTGAAAAGCAGCAGGGCGGCCCTGGATATCTGACTTTGTTTGAAAAATCCAGCAGTTTGCCCCATAGCTGCATCTTTCACGAAGGTCAAGATATCCACCTGATCCCATGACGTAGGTGTTAAACGGCCCGCCATAAGCCTGGCCGTCAGGAAGTGGGTCTTTGGCCATCGGGCATTTAAGGATGTCTGATCTTGTTTCCCATTGGTCACGAAGCGGTAGTATCCATTCCCCACGAGCCCATCCGATACCGGGAGTTTCCCCACAGAAGGCGCCGTCGTTATCCTCGCAGTACAGCAGCCAGATTTGGCCCCATTGTCGCAGGTTTGCCTTGCAAATCGTAGCACGGGCTTGTTTCCTTGCCTCCTCCAGTGCCGGCAGTAGTATCGCCATCAGAAGCGCGATTATCGCGATCACCACCAAAAGTTCTACTAAAGTAAATGCTTTTCGTTTACGCATTGTTCTTCTCCTTCTCCTTCTCTCTTCAGAGGGGCTTTTCTAAATCCTTATTTACTCAAAAGAAATGCATACTTCCGTCGTTGTATCTGTCTAAATCATTATAGGCGGCATTCTTGAGTTCATGCAAATAATTTTTTTAAGTTTTTTCAAACCAATCAAAAATCCCTTTTATCCTGTCAGGTTTATATTTACCTGAGAAAAACCTTTATTCAGGCACACAGGCCGGTTTTTGGGGGGTCAGGTAGCAATCAATAAGCCAGTTGCCTGCCATCAGAGCAACATCATGAAAATCAACCCTACAATTATAATCCAGGTCGCCCAAAATTTTGAAAGGACACACCTCGGAATCGGTCATAGGACCCTGCTCATAATGGAACCGGAGCTCCTGCAATACTGCGTCCTGCTGAAAGGTATTTGGGAAAATCAGTTTTACATATCTGACCTGCACACCGGTTGCGGAGCTATTGAATATGGCCGGCACGGGAATGGATGTACCTGAAGGAAGGTGGCTCACATCCGGCATCTTCGGTACTATTGCCTCTTGGTATGGTTGCCCCGGAGTTGTATATTGGACTCTATAATCCCCGGGAAGAGCGCTGGTGCCCCACTTCAATTCAATGCCTTTGATAGGCAGCGGGTGGATATCCAACAAGTCGATAACGACTTCTTCGCCGCCCGGCAATCCTTGAGGAAAACGCCAATTGACCTCATTACCGTCCGGAATGCCCCTGAGTTGTAAAGCACCTGATGAAGTCATGACATTTGGTTCGCCGCCCGCTTGACGCACAAGTTTTGCGTATGTTTTAAGCGCGGCAATATTTGGACGATAATGCTGCTCCCAAATCGGATCTGTTGTCATAACAGGATCATACTGCGGTGGGGCCTTAACGAACAGCCAGGGAACAAGATGCAATCTTGATGCGTCGTAAATGGGCTGTCCTCTGGAATTCAAATCAACGCCAAAACCATAGATTTTCTTATTACCGTTTATCCAGCCGGAGCCCTGAGGTGTAAATGTCAGCAAGTCTTCAAATTCACGCTCGTTCTTGACTTCGTTGCCGCTGTTGCCCTCAAGCAGCGTTACCTTAACTTGAAAGAGGTCGCTGTGGACATCTTTGTGCAGCCACATTTCATTTATCATAAGACTGTGGGACCAGCCGTCGAAAACCCATGTGTCATTAAAGTCATCGTATGTTCGCCAGGATACGTATGAGCCCGGTACGGGCAGCGTTACACCAAGAACATAATTCTCATAGTCCACGTCACAGGGCTCGATCCATCTGCCTCGTCCACCGTCCCCTTCGGTTATGTACCACTCCTTAAGATCTCCAACACTATAATTCAGCCAGTTACAATGCCAGCCGCAATTACTGTATCCTCCGGAATAGGGAATACCGGTTTCACGATGCCAGTATGAAATCGTTTCTGAGCACCATGCCTGTCGAACGTCAATAATTGGGATCAGAACATCGGTCAGGCTCAGCAGCCATGCCTGCAACAGTGCGCAGTCTTCATTGATGCACCCGAGTACCATCTGGTAATAAGGCTTGCCCCCATTATTGACGCCGCAGGATTCCTTCGTGCCGACGGTTTGAATCGCCACATCCTGAATAAAAGCCCCTGAAGGATTCCATACACCGTTACTATCGAAACAGGGACAATCCGGGGCATCCGGCTGATCGCACGCAGCGAACGCCCCTGTTGGCGAAATGATCAACGCCGCCACAAAAGTGATATTTAGAAGCATTAGAATTGTACGGTTTTGAAATCTCATGATTCTCACTCCTTCATTTCCAAAACATTAACCTGGCGTTTTATATTTAATCCGTTTTGAAAAAATTCCTCGGTTTAACTATATTACCAAAATCTTTTTTGATTTGCAACAATATTAGCTTCTTTCTGTCCTTATGTGAGGGATTATCCCGTTTTTCAACGCCCTAATAGACATTCTTTAATGCTTTGTGAGTGCGGTCCTCTCAAAAAAGATAAAATTCTGTTATCACCTATACTATTACAAATAAAAATGCCCGGAACCAATCTTCCGATTAATTCCGGGCTAAAAATGCTTTTTTGTTGCTTCTTTGTTTTTCTTCTATTGCTCCGGCAACTCGCGTATCCAGATATTTCGGAATCGCACGGGATTACCGTGATCCTGGAGACTAATCGGAAGCTTCTCTTCGTGCCGGCGATACTGGGGATTCTTCTTCTTGTGCCCCGATGGCCCCCAATATTCGACATTGTTCTGAACGGTAAGGCCGTTATGCCATACAGTGACGCGGGCGCGTCGGACTAACTTGCCGTCCTTATCGAACTTCGGCGCAAGGAAGCTGATATCATACGTCTGCCACTCGCCGGGCTTTCGGCAGGCATTGACAATCGGCGGATACTGTCCATAAAGCGCTGCCGCCTGCCCGTCCGCGTAAGTCCTGTTATCTTTATAATTGTCTTCTGTATAAGAGTCGAGTATTTGCACCTCGTACTTGCCCATAAAGTAAATCCCGCTGTTCCCACGCCCTTGACTCTTACCCGTTGGCGGTTTCGGAGATGCCCACTCGATATGAAGCTGGCAGTTGCCGAACGATTTCTTCGTCCGAATCCCTCCGCCTTTTTTGACTATCTCCATGTACCCTTTTTCAGTATCGACCTTCCACTTCGGCGGATTGTCCCTTCCGGTTACCCATTCAGCTTTTAGTGTCTTGTCCTTGCCGTCGAAAAGGACAATCGCATCCGACGGCGCCTTGGCCGGGTCGTCTTCCGGTGTGATGACCGGCGGCAGCAGGGCCGGGTCCATATCATGCACGGTCTCATAAGGCGGCCGCCTGCCGGCATAGCTGCTTATGGCAAAAACTAATCCCACTGAAAGCAGGCAAACACCAATCCTCATCACCATTGATTTGTCTTTCATAATTGCCTCCATATTCTGTTGTTAATCAAGGTTCCTCAAAATAATTCTGCCCGGCTACATCACAGGGCTTACGACCT
>JAABXR010000076.1:1204-2523 GCA_011776225.1 Phycisphaerae bacterium | reverse complement strand
TACCGTTTACTTTATTTGCCATGTTACTGGGCCGGCTCACAATAGTACAAATACCCGCGCATAAATGATGCTTGTTGGCTTTTGCCGTTGATCAGCAGTTTAGGCTTGCCTTTTACGGGTATTCTCAGAATCCTCATATCACCCTCTACCTCTACCTTTTCCTTACTTATACGCACATATGCCCGGTCCGCAAACGTGAAGCTCTCGCGCCCGTCCGCAAGCGTAACCGGCTTCTCGGGATTGTCACCAAGCCGAATCATCAATCGGTCGTCGATTCCGGTGTCATACTTGCCGACCACCTCTACGGCAACACCTTCATCTGTTTGCTGGATGGTTCTGAATTCATATATGTTGGATTTGCCTCCTTCGAAAGGCTCATGTAGCGCGACAAAAGTCGTGTTCTTAACCTTACGTTCGGCTAAGATTGTCACTCCACCGACCTCGCTGGGCACCTCTTTATATTGTCGTTCACCTTTATCGTCTCTGAACCTCCGAACTATCAGCGGTGTCTGTGTTGTGTAAGCGGTCGTATCATCTCCGCCGAGCATCTGAAGCCTTACGCCAATCTTGCGCTCATACCATTCTTTAGGTAATTTCGCCTTGGATGGATCTTCGAGGGAACAACTCTGTTCGCAGATAACAGACCACGCCTTATTACCCGCCTCCAGGGCCCGTACCTGCTTCAGTAGTTCAAGATCTTTTGGTAGTGTGGCCTTTTTCCAGTTTCCCGGCTCTTTTGATTGGACCTGCCCCAGCGCATGGATCAACCAATAATAAGAATGTTCTTTGTCTCCTGCCAACCGCGTTACATCCAGAGAATATTCATTTGTCAACATCAGGCAGCGATTCAGATCAACGCCTTCGAAAACACTACTGCTCCTCGCCGAGACAAATTTCACCGCCCTGCTGAAGGCCTGACGCGTAGTTGTTTCGCTCGTGAACTTCGGCTCTTTACCATCGACCGTTATCCCGCAATGGCTCTGGATACTTCGCGACCAATCCTGTGCATAGCCGGGTGTCACCTGGCGGTTAAGGTATATCGGCCGATTGAACGCATAAAAACCTGACAGCGAAAAGCAATCGATAACATTATGTGCATAATTAGTGGCCAGTCTCATCGCTATAGCCGGCGCAGGCGATTCCCAATATGCGGTGCTCTCGTCCGCTCGCAGCATAACAAGACCTCGCTCAGGCCAGACCGCCGATGGGGCAGGGGGGGCCTTGACCTTGCCCGGCTCGATAGGCTCAAGTCCAAAGAACAAAGATGGATAATATTTGTCTTCGTCGGGCCCGCGCATCTGTGCGAGAAAATAATCGAA
>JAABXR010000076.1:0-1140 GCA_011776225.1 Phycisphaerae bacterium | reverse complement strand
CGTGCGCTTTCCATCTTTCATTTCCTCCCTTGCCGTCCGGCGTATAGCCCATAACAATGCTGTACTGAAACGCCGGCGAAGGCAGGTTCCAGGATTGACTGGATCCGCTCTGTCGCAGGTCTCCTATAGTCAGCATTGGGTATTGTGGCCGCTCGCTGCTCACATCCACCAATGGATAACCCAGATGAATAAGGCTCTCAATATGCCCTCGCATCGTCGCCCCGCCTTTTCCCTTGTAGCCATAGCCTAATTCGTTAAGCCCTAATCGCTTTACTGCACGACAATACAAAAGCATCGCGCCCGGCGTCGAACCCATCTTACCGAACTCTTCGCTGTAAAATCCAATGTCACACAGGTATTCATCAAAATACCACTTCCACGAGCCGTATTCTCCCCATACCTTGCGAATCAGTGTCTCATCCCCCAACGCAGCAGCCATCAGGTTCGCGCTGACCTTCCAGGGCCAGATAATATTCGGCAGCCAGTTGGTCCTTGTGTACCTGCGCGCATCGTAGCGGGAGAAGTTTTTGGAATCGTTAAAGATTTTAGGATCGAGAATAGCACGCTTGAAAATTTGGTTATCGATATATATTCGAAAAGCCTCTTCGACTTCCTCCCGCTCGTCCGCCGTGAGCGAGTCATACAGCAGATCATATCGTATCACGTTGATATACTGTGCGGCACCTCTCGGTATCGGTGACCTGACCATCCTCATCAGTTCCTTCTTGTCCTTCTCTGCTGCTTCTTTGTTGCCCATAATCGCATGTTGGAAAAGGTTGCTGAAGGTCTTCTCATGTCGTTCCGGTTCATTTACCAGTTTTTCATAAGCTATCTTGGCCCAAGCTTCGGTCTCAATCTTTTTGCGTATTGCGGCAATGTCCTTTTTGTCCCACAGAATAAAAGGTCTCTCCACCGCTCGACCTGTTCCTGCCCAAACTATCGTTACCGCAATTACAAACACGACCATCGACAACAATCCCGACTTTGTACGTTTCATCATGCAAAACTCCTGTTCTTCCTCAGACCTACTTTTTATTCAATACAATTTTCTCGCCGTCAAACCTGATTTTTTGTTTCCCGACAGTAACCTTTGCCTTTAGTCCTGTCCCTTCAATTTGATTATTGGGTACTTTGTATCTT
>JAABXR010000122.1 GCA_011776225.1 Phycisphaerae bacterium | reverse complement strand
GCAGGCACAGTTGTATAGTGCAACCCCATCGTCTGGAGCAATTTTAAGTACCTTTTTCAAAACCGTCAGGGCCTTATCATCGTCACCTTCATCCGCATATAACGTTCCCATGCGACTTAGCAATAGCCCATCGTTGGGATTCACTTCAAGTTTCGTTCAGCCAACTCAAGCATCTTATCTCTTGCCTCCCTGGATGCCTCGAGATCGCCTTTTCGGCGGTACATCATCTCCAGGTGCATCCAAGGTTCCTCACTATACGGTTTGACCGCCGAAGCAAGTTTATAATATTTGATCCCTGCGTCGTATTCCTTTTGGATATCAGATGTGAATATAAGCCAGACTGAAATTAGGGTCGATGTCAAGGGCGAGTTCGAACATCTGGATAGCTGATTCGTTGTTCTTTTTTCCGCCGCGGGAGAGGAAATCCCTGGCACGCATATAGAAATCATATGCAAGCAGATCTTCCGTCGGTTTTTGAGCCAGCATTTTTTCTCTGTTTCGGAGAGAGAAACTTTCATGGCTTCGGAAATCTTTTCGGCAACTTCCATTTGGATTTCAAAAACATCTTCCAGTGATCGATCATATCGCTCTGCCCAAACCTGAAAGCCACTGTGCACGTCAATCAGTTGTGCCGTAATCCGCAGTCTTTTGCCAGCCTTACGAACACTCCCTTCCAGAATATGGTGGACACCCAGGGTCTCACCTATACGCCGAGAGTTAATTTCCTGATTACGGAACGGCAACACGTCGGAACGCGGAATCACTTTCAAGTCTTGAATTTTCGATAGATCAATGATGATGTCCTCAGTGATTCCAGCACAAAAGTACTCGTTTTCTTTATCGGAGCTCATGTTTTCAAAGTAGAGAACAGCAATAGATTTGACGTCGTCGTATGACGAAACACGCGCCTGTTTCTCCGTCAAGCTTTGAATTACATCGCCTGCAGAGGCTATGCGGCCAGCCGGATTCTTTTTCATTTTACATATTTCGGAATCAGGTCATATCAATCCGTTTTTTCCTTGCTTTGACTAGGTGCTTACCAGAAGAAAAATTGGTCCATGTTCAGTAGACTTGCTACCGATTTCCGCCTAAGCGCCGGTGAAATGCCGACCCAGGAAAAGGAAATCAAGGTAGACGAAAAGAAACAGTGCGTCATTCTGCTCCTGGTACGAAATAACGAGCAACAAGCCGCAGAGTTAGTTAACTACAAAGAAATCAAGTCCCTATCAAGAGAAAGCAATTAGTGTGGCGGGTTATCACACAGCTCACACACTAACCTTTCCAGATATGAAGCGAAATCGGTATGATGTTCAATCGAGTCCTTCCAAAGGAAAAAATGTCTCAAGAACCTTATTGGTGCGGTTTCTCCAACTCGCCCAGCTAAAACCATCGTTGACTTCGCCACCGGTAAGCATGTAACCTCTTTCCTTCAGAAATGTTGCAAAGGAACGGTTACCATCTACCAAACTCCATGCCTCGTAATGTCCTCTCATATCATATTTACCCCAATCCAAATAAATCTGGAGTGGAAGGTTTTCCGAATCTGACACAAGTGATTTAAGCTCTTCCTCCTGGGCAGTATCTAGAAAAGTAGATTGACCAGACACCTTGCCAAAGTTGCCCGGATACTGGAAAGTAGAATAGAATGACATAAACCCTGCATACCCCATCCCTATATTTGCTCTTGATCTAGGGGAAGCCATGGTTCGATAATTCTTATCGACAAAAGGAACCAATTCCTCAACAAACATCTGTGCATACTCCTCCCTCAAATCAAACATAAATTCTCTCATTCCGCTTCGTGGAATACGAGGTATAAATACAACAATAACAGGGGAGACACTCCTTCCAATTAAGTTATCCACCGTATTCTGCATCTTTCCCAACTTTTGCGCAAACACACCCCAATGAACATAAGCTACCGGATATCTTGTTTCACTCTCATCATAATCAGCGGGCAGATAGACATCAAGCCGGCGAGTATTTTTCGACAACTTACTTTCAAATTGTAACGTATCAATTCTTCCCCGTTTCATACCTTCAGGTTCCACCAAATGTTTTGGCTCTTCCCAATTTGGCATCGAAACCCACGATGATTCACCAGAGATTGAAGCGACTTTTCTGGAATTGAGTGGATCAGTAATATTCTCTTCAAAATTCCTAACAAACCTATAATTCATTCTGGCATCCGGCTCAAGCGAGACCGAATAGTAGAAAAAATTAGTTTCCGCAACTCTTTTCATAGGGGCTTCATGTCTCGATGCGGTTACATCACTAACCAGTGCCATATCATTAGCATCGCCAAGGTAGATCAAATGGACAAGACTATCACCTTCAATTACCGGGAACTGCTCATGAGAATTCATAAACTCGTCGATTAAAACGTTCTTATTTTGTGCTGAATTCAATTTCTTAACAAATTTGACAAACTCTGAATTTGAAGAAACAACAACTTCCGCTTCGGTTTCTGCCCTGGCTACCTGCGCAATTTTGACAATATCGATACAGGCAATTTCACTATGACTTCGCGCATAGATTTTGCCATTTGCAAAGCTGGCAGGTGTCCAGGCCACTTTATCAAACAACTTCAAATCTGCAATCTCATAATAGGCCTGCGGACCTGCCTTTGCAATATGAAGCGTACCTTTCTTAGTTACAATAACTAGATGACCATCAACAAGAATTAAGAACCCATCGCCCGGCTGTCTGGACTTCCACACACTCTCACCAGTCTTAACATCAAGGCAAGTTAGAAAGCGATTACTATAACCATATAGATAACCATCGAAATAAATTGGTATATCGTAAGTCATTCTAATATTTCTGGTAGTCCACACTTCTTCAGCTATGAATTCATCATCTTTTTTATTTATTTCGACCAGTATAGCTCCCCTACCGCTATGCTTTAAAAAAAGCCTGTTATCACCAACTATCACAGGATTCATACTCTTGCTACCGTAATTTCCACCACCTTTATGGCTATATTCCCATAACATCCTACCTGACTTTGGCTCTAACCCACATAAGTACCGATCTCCAACACATAACACTTGATTTTGTCCATGAATATTCAACCTGATCGGAGATTGATAGCTAATAATATCTGTGCCTGTTGCCCACAAACGCTCTCCTGTATCTTTGTCAAACCCGGCAATTGCATTTTCATTTTTCCCGCCGGTTTCAACGATTAGTACATCGCTATCAACAACTGGAGAGGTGGCAAAACCATAAAAGGGTACCCTCGCATCGTGGTCATTCTCCAAATGGCTGGACCAAATTTCCTTACCAGTTTTAACATCCAGGGCAAACAACTGTCCTTTGGGACCAATTCCGTAGACTTTATTGCCAGAAATTAATGGAGTAGAAATGGGCCCACCATAGGAACCATCATGCCCCTTGTATGTTGAGTCAATTTTGAATCTCCATATTTCTACGCCGCTTTGCGCATCGAAGGCTATCACATCATCAAAAGTGCCATCCGAAAACATAGTCACAGCACGGTCGTCAGCAACTGATACACTTGAACACCCTGACCCAAGTGGCTTCTTCCATACAATCTTAAGTCGGTAGTTTTCTCCAGATTTGATTACCCCTGTCCCCGAGACAATTCCATCAAAATTATTGCCACGCCATCTTGGCCAGTTATTCCTATTATCAGAATCGTCACTGAGAGCAGGCTTTCCTAAACCGAAACTCCAGATTAACACCGACAAGCATATTCCTGAAAATTTATTTAGCCGAACGTTCAACAAAAACTTCTCCATGATCTTCTACCTCCTAAAAGTCAAAGATTTTACAAAGCCGAACGCTATACTTTATCTACCTACTTCAGAGTAGAATTTTCGATGTCTCCAATATAATTCATGTCAGTCAACATTAGCGACGCGTCTCCCATGATTGAATTTGACCTGGCGCTAGCTTCAACAATTATTAAAATGTAAAGCACATAACAATGAAACCTATTGAGCCCTCCCCCAAAAATTCAAGTTCCGGTCTGTTATTTTTTGCCAGACTTGGCAACCGAAATAAGCCGGCAATCCAATTGCAATTATTAATAATCCGGAGGCCGCGGCGTGCGGATTTGCCCAAATCGCGTTGACGACTAGAATCAAGCCACACAGACTGAATGAAGCCGGTCCAATTAGACCGCCAAAAGGTCTATTCATATAGGTAGTGTTTGCACATCGGCGCCGCAGTACAAAAAGGGAGAGCACGGCGACAGCGCTGAACAATGTGATCGCAAATCCGGTATAGAGGAGCAGGTCTTCAAATGTGCCGGATAGTATGAGGATACAACTCCAAACACCTTGTGTTGTGATGGCGACACACGGGGTTTTGTAGCCCAGGTGGACCTTGCCGGCCCCCCTTGGGAATACACCATCGCGGGCCATCGCACAAACTGTGCGTGATCCCGCCATAACCATGGCACTCACACTGCTCATTAGAGCCAATAGGATGGTTATCGTTATGACAGCAGCACCATTCGAGCCCAACAGCACTTCGGCTGTAGCATCTCCGGCGTTGAGTGTTTCTGCAAGGACTGCCACCGAGAGCGTTTTGAGATAGAACAGGTTCAACATGAGATAAATAACAATGACCACGAAGGTGCCAAAAGTCAATGCTATCAGGACATTCTTAGCCGGCTCTTTCATTTCCTCAGACAGATACACGGCCGCATTCCAGCCGCTGTATGTGAACATGATCGGAATAAGCGCCAACAGCCAGGCTGACAGAGTGAACTGATCGCGATCAGGCGATGAGATATGGCTGTTCGATTCGCCCGATAGAAGACCGGCAACCAGCAGGACCCCGATGGCCAACAATCCGAGCACGACCAGCCAATTCTGAACAAGCTTGCCTAATTTAATACCGCGAACATGAATCGCAGAAATGAGAAAGACGATTGCAACTGCGAGCAGCCTCCGAGGTGACAGTTCCAAGCTCAACATGGCGATTTGCAGGGTCGCGATTGGCTTAGTATCTCCGAGTACAGAGATAAAGCGTTCCAGGTAGATGGCAAATCCCACGGCAGAGGCTGCGATCGCCCCAGAAAAGCCAGCGACAAAAGAAGTCCATCCAGCAAGAAATCCAACGACGGGGCCGTACGCTCTGCTAATGTAGATATACTCCCCCCCCGCTCGTGGCACTAGGGCGGCGAGTTCTGCATAGGCGATGGCACCCACTAAAGCCAGGACGCCACCAGCGAGCCATAGGGCCAGGATTGCAACCGGGTTAGGTACCAACCCGGCTACAATCCCTGGCGTCGTAAATATGCCGACACCAATGACATTCGAAATCACTAGCCCAATTCCATCCCCAGGTCCAAGTTTTCTTGGCAATCCAGGATTGTCTTTCATGATGGCTTATCCTTCTATAGGACGTTTGGCGACAAGCAACCAGAAGGTCTGCTGGTGGTCAGCATGATCGTGCTTTACAAATGCTCCCTGCTCTTGTACAATTTCAAAGCCAGCATGCTCGACTTCCGCCTTAACATATTGCAGCGCAATCTCATGTCTCGAGACCTGCTTGCGTCGAGAAGCCTGCAAACGCCTGTCAGAGATGGGTTCTGAAATGACGAGATGGCCGCCCGGTCTGAGAGAAGCTTTGATTTTGTTGAGCATATTTTGGTAAGCTGTCATCTCGTGGTAACTATTGACAATCACAACAGCATCGAGTGTTTCTTGGGGCAGCAAGGGATCGTCCTGTTTGCCAAGTATAGCCTGGACGTTTCCAATCTCCTGTTCATTTAAATAAGTTCGCAGAAACTCAACAGCGCTTGTGTCAATGTCTACGGCCAGGACTTTTCCATTTTCGCCCACTGCCTCAGCAAGCCGGACAGTGAGGTAGCCCCGACCAGCACCAATATCCGCGACGACACTGCCCGATTGAATAGCCATTGCTTCGAAAATTGCGGGCACGTTTTGCCATTTATCGCGTTCTTGCCAATGTTCGCGGACATCACGGCTATCGGAATGCCGCAAGTCCGTGTCCCGGTCTTTGGGTTCTTTACAACATTGCGGCAGGCTGGCATAAGCCTCAGGGTCGCGCTTGACATTATTCGCATGGTAGCCGATACTGGCAATCGCTTGCTCGATGTTGCGAAGATTGACAACAGTGTCATCGTAGCGCATTAGGGCAACTTTAGCCTCAAGGTCGACCTCGATTTCTTTGATCCCAGCTAGCGACGCGAGTTTGTCCTCGATGCGCCTTGCACACATCATACATTGAATTGTCGGCACTGCAATGTTGGAACTCTTGAGAATTTTCTCTTCCACTTTCATAGGCTGATAAGTGGCTTGCGCTTGAATGTCTACGAACATGCCCAAGAAGAGAGTCGCAAGGATCGTTAGAATAGGTAAGTTTTTCATGATTTTGCTCCTTTCTTTAGTTGTAAATACAGCGGTCTTTTTCTGAATGGTATTACGAAGATTTTCCGGCAAGAAGAAGCGGGATGAAACAAGATATTTGTGGCGTGACATGAACTGACAGTCTCATGTCACGAAATGTCAGGCAGAAACTTGCGTTTTCAAAAGCCAGTCATAAACATTCCACGGCTACGCCGTTATTGGGAGCCTCGAGAGTCGACATGTAGAATTCGAACATTTTTGAACTGTGCTAGCGGTGAAATAATAGAACATTGCGATAACTTGTAATTCCGTCCAGCCATGAAACAAAGGCACCGCCAAAAGATGAGAAATGAATTCCTTGGAGTGATGAGTGAGGGATGAGGAGAGATTGTTGTGCTAACTTATTCAAGCTCAAGTTGTCCTAGTCTTCCCCGCGGGAACCCAAGCCAAATCGCTCCAGGAATATTTCGCGCCTGTTGCGACTTAGCTTGAGTCGTGTACCGTCCCTCAGGAAAATGATATACTTTCCGTTGAAATAGGGTTGAAGTTTTTTGATGCGCTCGACATTGACGATAGCTGAACGATGTATTCGTGCAAAAATTTGTGGGTCGAGCTCGGTTTCCAATTTGCTCATTCGTTCTCGCAGCAAATATGAAGTTCCGCCAATATGTATTGAAACGTATGGGCCCGCACCGGAAATGTAGTCAACATCCTTGGCATCGAATAAGATAATCTCCCCTCGTTCTTTGATGGCTAATTTTTGTCTGTACCTTCCTGATGATTTGTTGTGGGTTTCTTGTAACATGTTGCGCTCATAAGCAGCGAGCAGGTCCATGAGCTTGCGGTTGAGTTCCTGCCTACGGTCTTGCAGGATGTGTTCTCTGGCTCGGGTTAAGGTTTCTTTAAAGCGCTGATCGTCAATTGGTTTGAGTAAATAATCGAAGGCATGAACATCAAACGCCTGCACCGCATACCTGTCAAACGCGGTCACAAAAACAACAACCGGCATGAGTTCAAGGCCGACGCGCCCGAGAACATCAAAGCCATTCAACTCGGGCATTTGAACATCCAACAGCAGCAGGTCCGGCCGAGTCTCCCTAATGGATTCTATGGCTTCGAAACCATTCGCACATTTGCCAGCAAGTTCGATGTCGTTTTCCTGCCCCAAGAGTTCGATCAGGCGCTGTCGAGCTGGTTCTTCGTCATCAACAATGACGGTAATTATCTTTCTTTTCACTTTGCCCCTCTGCTGTACGGAACGGAATGGCTATCCTGACGAGCAGTCCACCTTCTTCAAGGTTATGCAATTCAAGTAAGTAGTCCGTGCCGTAGAGTTCGGTCAGTCGCAGGCGTGTATTCTCTAGACCCAGTCCGCGGTTGTTCCTGCCAGAAGTGCGATTTGTTAGCCCAGGACCATTATCTTCGACACACAATTCTAGTCTACCGTTTTGCTTTGCGGCCCGAATTTTTACTTCACCGCCGTTGACGTATTTGCTGACACCGTGTCGAATAGCATTTTCAACGATCGGCTGCAGAAGCATGTTCGGCACCAGCGCTCTCCTAGCCGTATCCTGCACGTCGAGCTTGGTTTTCAGGCGTTCTTGAAATCTCAGCTTTTCGATCTCGAGATACGTAGTTAAGAACTCTAATTCCTGATCCAGCATCACTTCTTGCTCATCCTTCTTTTGCAAGGCTAGGCGCAGGAGTTGGCTCAAATGACTTATCATGCGACGAGAGTCAGCCGGATTCCTTTCAACGTTGGCTGATATCGTATTCAGAGTGTTAAAAAGGAAATGTGGATGCAGTTGCATCTTGAGCGTATCCAGTTTGGACTGGATCAACTGTGCCTGTAATCGACTAATCTCGAGTTTGCTGTGTTGTGATTGCTGATAATAATCGATAGCATAGCCGCCCCCCAAAATGGCAAAAAACACAAGTAGTTTGACCGAAAGTCCGGACAAGATATGCTGAAAGAGCAGATGGTTCAAGGTCGTGCAGCACGGGGGAGATACGCCGGAAAAATAGACAATCGATTCCACAATAAAGGAATGCATCAAGACCACAGCAATACCCATAATGAAAACGATAAAGATTTTGCGCATCCAACTGTTGCCGTCATTGACAAGTTTACGGCCAATGAGCAAGATGGCAGGCGTGAATAAAGCCCAAAGAGTGTAATCGTAAACACTCGGCAAAAACATACGGGTCTGCACTTTATGGTCAGGCATCTGGCTCATCCTCAGCATAAAAACACTAAGTGATAATAGTACAATGAGAACCCAGAAGCCGGCAATGACCTTCCAACTTATTATGAGTCGTTTGGAGAGTTCACCGTGCTGAGCTTTTGTTCTGTGTGACTTTAGCATACTTGAATTCTAAGGTGTTTTAGAAAGTGGCTTTTCTAGCAAACCAAATTACAGCATTTGGGCGCAATTGCATGGTGTGATAACCCAAGCTTGTGGGCAAGTTTACAACTTGAAGCCGAAATTAGCAAGGTCTTTTGTCATGAACTGCACTAAATATGTCACGAATGGTTCGTACCACGCTACTTTGGCTAATTTGTCAATGAGTCCAGAATGAAAATTCGCTGTTTGCATTATGCGACGTCTAGCAACCCACTAACAGTTTCGAAAAATCTTGGTTTCTTCCCACATTGGTATTTTCCGATTTCTCTAAATATTTTTGGCGTTTGCTCATCATCTAACCGAGGAGGTCGTCGGCCTTTCAGCCCCTTTTTCCTCTCAGAACCGTCCTTGACAGGTTCTCCGCTTTCAACAAGAAAATTCGCCGATGTTCGATAGACTTGTAACTGATTTCAGGTTCCCAGCGCGAGAAATACCTACCAAGGAGAGGGAAATCATGGTAGATGGGTGCAGACGGCGTGAATTTGTCCCAGGCGCAAAAAACGGTCCACCCTGTATTGAAGATGCGAACCACAAAAAGTGTAAACCGTGACACATAATGTCATAAAAGTGTACTTTATTGGACAAGTTTACGTAATGCTTCTTCTATGATATCTAGGTCATTGTCTGAAAATGACTGATGTTCATACCTAAGCAGCCCATTTATCATACCCAATGCATCACTATAAAAATAAATTTGTTGAGGGTCGCCATCGTCCTCTTGAGTTTGCACATTTGAAAATGAAAAGGGCTGATACCAAAGAAAGAATGTCAAAAAAAGAAACTTCAAATATGACATCGGAGTCTTCTCGTTCTGTCGGTACCTAACCAAATCAGGCGCGCGCTTCACATCAATACTTTCCGAAATGAACAATATCTTCGCATCTCCCGAAATTAGAGATCGCGCAATAGAAGCGCGTCGGCTGCATTTGCTTTGTTAGGCTTAAATGCTACATATTAAATTCATTTTGCAGCAATGTCAACCCGTAGATTAGCGTCCCCATATCTAAGCTTCTGGTTATTGATGGCTGAAGGGAACTTTGCTCAAATATATCTGCTAAGTCGCTGAAGCTGATTACTCATCCATCCATGAAATGTTACGCAGAACCCAAATAACGACAAAGGCTGCCCATATGCTTACGAGAGGGCCTGCATCAAAGAGACCTGCTTCAGCCGGTGGTTCTGGAAACGTGTGGGCTTTCATCAGAAAGTGCAACCCCCCCACGATAAAACCGAAAACACTGAAGATTTTTCCAAGCTTTGGGTGCCTCCATATTGCAATGCTAAGTAAAAGAATTGCCCAATCAAGAAAAAAATCCATTACATAGTTTAACCCATTTTGAACAGTGAAGACCCCGCTAAGTATATTCTGCCAAATCTGCTTTGCTTCAGGAGTTTCGGTGCCACTCATATACCGACGGATATAGATTAAATTGTTCATTTGGACAACGGAGAACATCATACGACAAACTCCAGCAATAGCCCCGAAGATAGTCCCCAATATAACTGGAATGGAGATATTCTCTTTGCTAAGAAAGGGGTAGAGACCGATAAAAGTTACTAAAAGCAAAGGACCCTGATAAATGAAAAAAGCGTTACTCAGAAAATGAGGAAGTGGTAATAATTTGGGAGTAATATACATTACCACCACCGCGATTCCGGCTACAACCCCTGTTTTGACCAAGCTCTTTCTAAGATTGTTATCGTTTCTCATATTGTTTTTCTCTTAATCATTAGCCTATTGAGTCTGAGTGCCCAATACGCCCCAGAGCTGTCATCTAACATATCTTTTATTTGATGAATAAGATCCGTAGCGTATCAGCCTAACTGTGCTCAGTGCAAAGGACGACAGGGCACCTGAGCTTCGATTCAGAAAGAACCTTCGAGAGAGCACAGTAGCAACCCATTGAAAAAGAGCCCTTCGTCCACTGCAGCAACAGGTTATGGCACGGACTGGCTGCACCGCACCGAGTTTTTGCCCCACCACTTAACCCGCTGCGGCACTGCCATGCCGCTGAATCCTCCGCACCCCCTGACGTTGAATTTGTTGGACTCACCATCCGAACAGCCATTTGTTTTCTAAAAAACATGCGACTCAATTCTTTCGTCTCTCGTTTGCTCGGGGGTAGGTTGGGTAGGTGGAGTGGAACCAACCTTGCCCTTTCCCCATGACTTTCGAGAGAGCACTTTACTTTGCCCTTGTGCATTTCGATTCTTTGACTGACAAATTATCCTGCTTGTATGCCACCTGACTTTTACAGCCATAACGTCGCCAATGAGCGGCTGGTTTTGGAGGGGCAAGGGAAGCGCCGCCGTGGAAAAACCAGTCCGACTCAATTAGCCCTGTTAGGGCTTAACGTAAATCATCTCGTACAAGGATAATGCAGGCCAATGGATATCAGCTAATGCGGTTCCCTCAGGGAATTTGATACCTGCCGTTTGAAGATACTTAAAAGGTATTGCCGAACCGATTGCTGCTCCCTCCCCAAGAGAGCCGCTAAATACTCCTACTACATGTCCATTACAAACTAGTGGAGCTTTTGCCATACCGTTATAGTTTACTCCTTCGACCAGAATCATATCTATATTTTTATTGAATAAGCGGCGTCCATTAGATGTATATATAGTTTTGGAGTTGATGAAATCGTCTCCCACTAAGACAAACCTCAAGTTAGCGAATGGTATGCCATTTGGATGACCAGCGACATCTAAATTATCTGCGCATTTATCTGGATAATTAGTATTACCAAATGAGAGGTCCTTTACCGTTTGTTTTCCATGATCCACTTGCAAAGCAGCAGGATCATAATCCGGACTTTGAGTTAATTTCATCTGTACTTGTGCGATGTTTTTTACCGGAAGGATGCCGAGAGTGATAATCTAGAAACAACACAACAACCATCAAGTATAAACGCATTGACCCACCCATGTCTTAATTTTCTATTATTGAAATCATGGTTTGGCCCTTAACTGCTTTAACCGATTTGTGAGTTCCCTAATGTGTTTATTGAGATAATCGGAGTGCTGCCCATATCTACGCCTAAATGTTTCCAAATTGTCTTTAATCGAAAGGACAGTATTCCTTTGCCTGGTAAAAATTTTATTTCTTACCAGTTTATGCTCAAAATATGATTTTCGGGCATCCGTAAGCAAATTAAATCTTAAGCACTCTTCCAAGTATATCAAATACAATTCTTTCCCGGACAAAACCTTATCAATTGAATTGTGAATTTGCTGAGATAAATTAGTTGACCTTGCTTCGATTCGAAGTATGAATCGTAAATAAACACGCGTAATTTTTTTATCGACAAGGTCCGGCTTGTCAACTCCCGAATAATAATTTTCATAATCCGTAAATATTTGAGAGAAGTTGTTTTCGGAAAATTGGATCGTGTCCTTTCCTAAGTTATCAAAAAGATAACCCAGAACAATTATTCTGGGCAAGATTGTCCTATCCAGATATTTACCTGGTTCTTCTTGAGCATCGGGATTATATTTTTGATAGAATTCTATCAAGATATCTTTGGTTAAAATACCTTCAATTCTGTTGAACCCATCATTAAACACTTGCAAACTATCGTCGCTTAGTGTTAAGGCCTTGTTGTAAAGAGTCGTGTCGGTGTCTCCGACCTGAAGCCAGTACTCAAAGAATCTTAGCATTAGGTTCGATAATATCTCCTTATCAAAGTCTCTCTCATGAGTTATTTTATAAACTCGCTTGTCTTCATCGATAAGATCGATATAAAATCCTTTTCTCTCTGGTTTGCCATGGGCAAAAGCCCTAAAATGTTGAACGTAAGGATTTTGAACAAACTTCTCCAAATCGTCGAAATAAAATATTATGCTATCCGGGGCTAATTCACCAAGGATCGTAAATTCATAAAATGTATTTTCAATATCTTCACCGGTGGGGAGCCACGACTTTACGTTCAGTTCACCTAAATAGAGCATTTCTGACTCGTCAGAGAAAGCCCTCTCTTTGTAAGCAATCTTTACATCGGATAAATCATCTTTATAGACACGGGGAGCACTGATCATTATCGGGTCCTTTTCATTCGAAATATCNNATAGACAAAAATGCAAGCAACGAGCATAAAAGAGATAAGAAAAATAGAAGTTCTTTTAGACCGCAAGGCCCTCAGAAAACTCGTATCTAAATAAAGTTCCGGATAACGAATGGTATTTGAAAAAGATTTTATATTCGGTATAAGTCCGACCAACCAGCGGAATGAAGGTAAGCCAACAAACGCAGTCAGTAAACCCAAGAAGAATTTTATATTCGAATAATCTAAGAAACCTTGGTTGTAAACGCCGATGTTGGAACTGGAATTCCAGTACATGACGCCTAATAAAATGATCAAAAAACTGCCAAAATTAACCCAAGCAAAAACATTGCCGGGTCTCATTGTTTTGCTAATTTCAGCTCGGCTCTTGTCCTCCGCGCTTGGCTTGGACACTGTGAATATAATATCATGATCGATTATTCTATCCGAGTCAATGGTGAAAGTTAATTGCAGTTCAAACCTGTGGGCAGTGGAGATATTTTCGTTTTTGACGACCGTTTCAAACCAAAGTAATTTTGAGACACTCTGAGTGAGTTCGAAGGGTTGTTCCAACTTTACAAAATCTCCCTGTTCGTTTTTTGCAAATATGTTAACGTGTCGTCTACATTCGAAAGTGCGCTGTTCCTCATCGTCAGTTTTAAGATTCGCGGCCGTACAATCGGACAAAATTCGCCTTTCTGTTTTGTCGAGATCAAATGTGATGGGGAGATAAAGACGGATTCCCTCCTTAGTTCTCTCGATATGAATCGGTTCTTTGGGGAAATATATTTCCATCGCAATTTGAGAATTGGTTTTGTAGAGTAGGACACTTGGCGCAACCTTAGATGTTTACCCAGTTTCCCCTCTCACGGCTTTCCGACTATATTTAAAGTGATAGCGTTTATCGGAGGTTCAAACATGGCAGCATGGAGTTCTTTGATGTCAATTCTTCCGTTTGCCACTGCGCCGGTTGAGGTCATCCTTAGCCACCTGGCCGAGTATCCGCTGTAACTCACTGACCTTTCTCTTCTTTTATTTTTTCGATAATGAAAATCCTAAACGACTAACTGCTGCTTTCACAACATCATACTGAACGTCACCAAGAAATTTCCCTTCATCTCCAAAAGAGATATTAACAATTAGTGGTTTTTCTGATTTAAACATTAGAGGCACTAAAGCTCGACTGGTAGTGTAATGAGCTCGTACACCACTTTCGAACATTTTATCCCATCTCCAAATTGGCTGGTCCCAAAATGGGAGTTGCCAAACCTTGGAATCATATTGTTCATAGCCACCCCAAATATTGTTGACGAGGATGTCCAGTCTATCACAATTGTTCCGAATTCGTTCCGCTAGTTGGTCAACTGATTCATCATTTGTATGCTCGCATTCGATTGCAATCCCATTACCTCCGGATTCACTTGCCAATCGAGCGGTTTCGTCGATTGTCTCAGGTAAATTATCTGTCGTAGGTTTCCCTTCCCGGCTTCTTCCAGTAACATTTACTGTAGCACCAGCAATACCTAATTCGTGGGCAATACCATGACCAACACCGCGGCTGGCACCTGTCACAAGTGCTACTTTACCTTTTAATTTTAACATTGATAATCTCTTGGCTTCCTTGTATTTCTAAAGCTCACGGGCGGCCATGGAGCGCAGCGAAATGGCCGTCCGGTGGAGCGCCTTGTTGGGCGTCATTTGGGCACCGGAGCCAACATGTTGGCATCACGCGCCAGGACCCATTTCCCGTTCTGCCGCTTGAAAATTGTCAGCGTGTGGCCTGCGCGGGTCATGGATTGAACACCATTGGGCGGAGTGACCACTACCGTTAGCTTCTGCCAGATGAAGGCCCAGTCCCCGAGAATCTTGCTCTCTTGAATTTCGCTTGACCCGTCAAACTTTGGTCCGTCTGCACTGGTCTGAGCCCGCGCAGCGGCCGCAAAGTCAGCTTTTCGCATCGGCGGCTGGCCAGTCACGAGAAATACAACATCGTCGGCCATTAGCGACAAGACGGTCTCGACGTCGCCTGCCTTGCTCGCAGCCATCCAGGTCGAAACGAGCTGCCGTATTACCTGTTCATCGCTCTGCATGTTCGATCCTCTGCTATGACGCCCAACACTAGGCTGTGCCGCGCCAAGCCTGAAAGCCAAAGCCTGTTAAATGATCTTAAACTTGGCTTCACTCAAACTCGCCTTAAAGTCCACCGTTGTAGGCGTCGGTACTAGCCGTTGTTGAACTCTTAAGTCGTTATGCGTGTATTCTCGTCTTGGTTGCCCAACTAATAAGAGCAGCATCTTTACGAACTTTTAAATCCGCGAGTCTAAAATCATTTAGCCTTTACATTTCATTGCGATTCAAGACGCAAAAAAAAACCACCCGATGCAAACTGTCCGTTTCGGACGCGAATTACAAGTTGATTCGTTCCCGCATTCAATTGGGTCGGTATTCTCCTTCCGGCATGGTCAGGATTCTTCCAGAAATCATACCAAGCGTTCCAATCATTATGTGGCAAAGACATGTAACCATCTCTGTAGACGAAACCCTGGAAACGATTATTAACCCAGTGTGCGATTTCATCCACCGTGCTGAAATGCAGAACCACATTTTGTGCCCTTTCAGATTCAATAAGGGTTCGAAAGTAGGCTACAGGACGATTTCCAATATACTCTGTAACTTGGCCTGTGACAACAGCACCACGAGCATCGACCTGAAAGGGTTTCCAGGTATATGTCGTATCATCTGTCACAATTTCAGACTTAGTGAGGTCACTTGTCCATTCGATCGCTGTGTTTGGTTGTTTCAGTGGACCGATTACCTCCCATTTAGTGACTAAGGAATCAGGTTCGTAAATAATCTGCGGTAACTCGGGTCCATCATAGCTTAAGCGTTTGATAGATGTGATCTTGATATTGTCAACCCACACAGGATCGCCCACTACCCTTGGTTTCAGCCCAACAAGGCCAGATGCATGTTCGAAAAGGCTGTAGGTTATTTGGGGAGTAGACATGTTACCGATGTAATAATGGCACATGCTGCCCTGTATTTCCACTTTGAATTTGTGCCACTTATTAATGACAATTGCATCATCACCGCGCAACGGCGTCTTATATTCTTCATATAGGAGGCGAGAAACGTTGCCATCTCGCCACGGATTCATACGAAGATAACTACCATTGCCTTTAAGGTAAATCTCGCCAAAGTCAGTTCGCGATGCGTCGCGCCTATAGTTGTATATAAAGCCAAGATAGCTATGCCCTTCAGTTGGGAAGAGAACCTCTCCTTCCACTCGAACAGCGCCCCATTGTTCTGAATCTTTGACCAAGGCATAGACAATGCCATCCGGTTGCATCGCCATCGCCCGTCCATGGATTTTATCTTTTGAATCGATGATCTCTATTGCGTGACCACCTACCAACTTCCATCCAGACAATGTGCCTTCAAAATTATCTCTGAATCGTACCTGGCCTATAGCAAAGTTGGGTATAAGAGTTCCAAGAAACGCAATTGACAAACCGAAGAATATCAGAACGTCATAGAAAACTTGCAATCTTGAGTGTTTTTTATCGTAAACCCGTCTGGATTGAAATGATATAGTGCTCATAAAATCTTCCTTAAACGACAAACACAGAATTCTTTAAAATTAAATAAATCATCTATAATGATAAACCTGATTCACTGCATAACCATGGGCATCAGCCGTTGAAACCGCAGAAGATCAACTGTGAAATTGAAGATGCATCTCTGAATTCACCGCAAAACTCTGAAAAAAGCACGTCGGTTTCAATCGGCTGAATGCTGTGTCAGCTGTTTGCTAAGCACTACCTGTTTATGATTTCTTCGTAGTCATCAGTTGTTTCATTCCATTTATAATATCGAACGTTTCCACTTAACATGTCTTTGTTCATCCACTTTCTTAATTTACTGTAGTTATTCCAATCTTGGTCATCCTTCCTGGATCCGAGTGTACGGTCAGCTTTGCAGACCCCTGAGGTGAGAACAATTAATGGCCGTTATCCACCCGGACACGTGGCGCTCTCCCCGTTCTCTGTGACCACATACTCCCATTCCACTCCCACGTGTCTCCGAAGATCCGGTCGCCATCGTGTCCCCCAAATAGCACAATGGCCCCCCGTTGGCTGTCATAGGCCATGGCAGTGTGATTGCGAGCGGCTGGACCGTCGTTAGTAAGTCTGGTCCACTGGATACCGTCGTATCGCCAAGTATCTCTAACTCGCCCCTCCCTCGTCCAACCTCCAAATCGGATGAGGGCTCGGCGCTCTGCATCGTAAGCGATGGCACTGTTGAAACGTCCCTCCGTCTGCGCAGAGATGATCCGTTCCCAGACCTTCCCGTCCCATTCCCATGTCTCATCTGGTGCGCCGCTTCCCCCAAAGAGCACCACCCGTTTGCGGTGAACATTATAGCCCATCGCGGCTCCGTTTCGCGCCGAGGGTCCCTCTGAACTCATCTGCTCCCACCGGTGTCCATCCCATTCCCATGTGTCACCCAAACGGATTCTTTCACCATTGACGGTACGATAACCACCGAAAAGTACAATGCGCTTTCGCTCACTGTCGTAAGCAATGCCAGCCTCAGCTCGGGCCGAAGGCGTTGTCGTGTGAATCTGATGCCAGGCTTGGTTATCCCAAGCCCACATATCGTCGAGAAAGGTGTTTGTATCCTCAGCCGTGCCGAAGAGCACGCGATTGCCTCCGAAAAGGATGAGACGCTTCTCGGCTCTGTCATAAGCGAGAGCGGGAAAGGTTCGTGGCGGGGGGCCTCCCTCCGCGAGGCAATGCCACTCTTGTCCATTCCAGGCCCATAAATCCGCCAGGACCTGGCGTTCATCGGCACCTCCGAACAGCAGTACGACCCCATGGTCGGGATCGTATGTCATCGCGTGAGCATTCCGGACCGTAAGTGAGTCAGTCGCAGAACAGCCGCTTAGAAGAGCGGCGCCCTGCAGTGAGTTGAACAGAAGAGTCAGAAAAACGATTGTCACCATATTCACAAACCTCCTTGAGCATCAGTTGGGCAGCTAACACACGTTTCAGCCGTCAGCGGGATTTCGGAGCACTGTTCTCAATAACAGAAATGAACTTTGAAAACTACACAAATTCAACCCAGAGAACCGCAGCCCCGCTGTCGGCTGGAAACGACGTTAGATTTTGCTCTTAATGATGATTAACCCGCAAAATCGAAAAAATATTTGATAGCGCCAACAACATATTTTCTCAAGTCGCTATTATCATTGATGAAATATAACGAATGGCGAAAGCCACGGCTATTAATCGTTACCCGAGGTAGAGATAAATCTAAATCACGTTCAATTTCAATAGCAATAAGATTATTCTTATAAAAAACAAAAATAGCCTGAATTTGCCAAGACAGCGGAGTTGTGCTGTATATCGTCCAGTATTTTAGGTCGGGATGCTTTAGACTATCAGGCGGTAGATAGTCCGACATGTGGCCAGCAGTTTCCCAGTCCGTGAATGATGTTTTAAAGGCCTCGATTGATTGTAATTTATCATCAAGCAATAGCCTGCGAATACGGTATTCAAGTGTAGTTTCTTGAAGAATGTTATCCTTAAATGTTTTTCCAACTAGCCAAATGGACACCCATTGGTCCTTAATTTCGTCGTAAGATTCTGGATGGTAGTCGATTAACTTTCCAATTAGTTTTCCTTTATTATCCCAAATGGGTAAATGTTTTTGGGGTAGATCTTGATAATCTTCCAACCTCGCGAAACAGATTAGTTCAATATCAAACCAGCTTTCCTTAAGTCCCAGGTCGGGCACGAACACTCCATCGTTTAGTGAAGCAATGATCCGGTTGGTTTCTTTATCTCGAATGTTTGCGGGTCCATTGATAATGGCAGATTCAGCAATTGAAATGAGCATTATGTGGATCAGTAAAGCAAACGCTGTTTTCATAGTAGTCATCGTCATTATCGATAACTCTAACGACACGCATAACCGGCGCTGCCGTTCAGCGCACTGAACTTCATAAAAGCTAAATCCTGCGACAGGGCTCAAACCTCAGCTATCACGCCACAGCGGCAGCGTCAGGTTGATGAATTGTTAGCTGCGGCCGTTTGAACAGATTTTGGTGGTAAAGATTTAATTGGGTGTCCGTACTTCTGGCCGTACTCCTTTTCTTTCTTTTTCAAATCCGCACAAATTGAGTGCAGGTCAAAATTGAATCGCTGGGCATGCTTCCTACGAGCTGCTCGTACTTCATCTACTATTGGATCTTTCATTGTCATTCTCCTAATAACTCTTCCGGTGAACATATTGTTGGACACTGATACCCTTCGGCCTCAACCACCGATATTATCTTTGCTTTCATTTGAGCGTTGTTTATATGTGTAAAGTTCCACGTCAATAGATAGTCCATACCGTTTATTGTCGCTACGGCAATATGAAGTGCATCTTCGGGATACTGTTCTGGTATGGGGCCATTTCCTATTAATAGCGAAGCCAAACTTTCGGCTTCATCACTTATGGGGAGAACGGGCATTTTCGAAATGGCTGCTAATCTTTTTTCTGACGCTTCGGCATCTCCCTGTTCAGCTTCTTGTATAACTAAAGCCGATATATGGAGTTCAAATGATTTAAGTATCTCAGGCCATTTCTGCCGAGTAATTTCTTGGCGTGCGGCAATCACTAAATCTCTGCTCGGGTTCGATGTGTAATAACTTACAACGCTCGTCTCAATGTAAACTGTCTCTTTCATATGTTCCTTGATTTAAGCACCTGTTTCTATACAGCTAACGAGTGATTGTCCGGTTTCCGTATAACATCCGTATGTGATGATATACAGAAACTGGCTAACGCCGGACTTTGTTGCGCCGGGTTATGTAAAGAGAGGTTGTCGCTGCATTTTTTCACTTTCATTCGGAAAATCTAACGCTCTATCCTACAAATTCTTCTTCACCCAATTCTGAAGCCCGCCATCCACGACCAACTCCTGTGCCGCCGTTCCCACCGGACTGATCGCGTATTCCTTATCAGCGGTTCTTAATGTGGCCTTGCGGAAGTCAATTTTAGCTTCGATGCCGGTGCGAACCGTCAGGTTCTCGGTCCCGAATTGCTGCTTCAGATCTTCCACCAATTCCGGCGCTTCGATGGTGAGAAAGCCGTTGTTTAAGGCATTGCGTTTGTAGGTCTCACTGAAGGAACCGGCCAACACCAGCGCCAAGCCACGGTGTTTGAGCGCGGTCGCCGCCTGTTCCCGTGAGCTGCCCATTCCGAAGTTAAAGCCGCCCACCAGAATATCGCCCTCTTGCGCCAGGTCCTGGAATTGCGGGTCATAGTTTTCCATCACCACCCCTGCCTGTTGCTCGGCAGTGAAGTCGTCGATGTAGGTGTACTTGCCCGGGTAAATGCCATCGGTGTTGAGGTTGTCCTGATGACAAGAAATCAACTCGCCGCTGATGGATTCCGGAAAGCCATCCAAAATCGTGATGTTTGTGGTCTTTTGCCTGGGCTTTTCATTGATCTTGACTTCACCGAGGGTCTGTCGTGTGGCCCATTCTCCGGGAAAATCGATGAATCCGGCCAGGGCTGAGGCCGCGACCACGGCCGGAGAGGCCAGATACGCCTCCGCCTCCCTGGATCCCATGCGTCCTTTGAAATTGCGATTGGTTGCCGAAATGCCCACTTCTCCCTCTTCGAGTATGCCTTTTCCCAACCCGATGCACGGCCCACACCCGGGCGGTAACGGTGTGGCTCCCGCGTTCAACAGCGCCTGCCAATCGCCGCGTTTTTCACTTTCGGCCTGCACTTCACTGGACGCCGCTGCTACATAGAATTCCACGCCGTCCGCGACCTTCTTCCCGCGCACCACGCGAGCCGCCTCGGCCAAGTCTTCCACCCGGCTGTTGACGCACGAAACCAGGTACGCCTTATCGATTTTGACGTGGCGATTGCGCATGTCCGCAATGGAGGTCATCTCCTTAACCGTATTCGGTCCCGAAACATGGGGCTGAATCGAGGCGAGGTCTAAGGTGAGTTCTTTGGCATAAAACGCATCCGCATCGGCTCGCAAGTTGGGAAGCTGTTCTTCCAGTTGCGCGATGCGATCGTCATTAATCCGCGGATGGATTCCGTTGCCGTCGGCATCGGACGGAACTCCCGCCAGACTGCGTGTTTGAATGTAAGCCGCTCTTTGGCGCAGCCAGTCGATGGTCACGTCATCGACTAAGAATACGCCTGCCAGCGCTCCCCATTCGGTGGTCATGTTGGCGATGGTCAAGCGGTCGTCCAGGCTTATCTCGCGGATGCCGTCGCCGACAAACTCGACGATGTGATTCAACACTTCGTCATGGTTGAAGAATCCACACAGAGCGATGATCACGTCTTTCCCGGTCACGCCGGTTCCGAGATTGCCTCGCAGCTCTACTTTTGCGATAGGCGGAACCTGCCACCAGGTTCGACCCGTGGCCCATAGCGCCGCCGCATCCGTTCGCACCACCGGTGTGCCCAGGCAGCCGATGCCGCCATACATGTTTGAATGGCTGTCCGAAGCCACGGCCATGGTGCCGGGCCAGGTATAGCCTTCTTCGACCATCACTTGATGGCCGATGCCACGTCCCGACGGATAGAAGTCGATGCCGTGCTCGCGCGCGAATGCCTCAATCATGGCATATTTTTGCAAATTCTTTTCGCTTTTGTTCTGGATGTCATGGTCGATGGTGAATACGACCTGCCTGGGATTGGCGATTTTAGTGGCCCCGATAGTTCGAAATTTGGGAATGATCGCTCCGGTATTGTCGTGGGTCATCACGTAGGCAGGCCGAATGGAAATGTAATCACCGGCACGCACTTTTTGTCCGTTTTCTAAGCCCACTGTAAATTTTTGGGCGATTTTTTCAACATAGGTTTGAGCCATCAGTGCTACCTTGGTTTGTTTCAATTCTAATGCGAAAGCAATTTAACAGATTTTTTGGAAACAATCAAGGTTATTCATTTGCGACCTTTGCAATTTGAGAGTTGTTTTGAAGCGGCATAAAATTTACTCAAAAACATGTCACGATCTACTCAGTTCTCAAGGTTTGTGAATATATTTAAACATATAGCGCTCCGGATTTCCGATCAAGTTTCCATAGCCGTAATCCCAGGACTGAAAATGGGTTTCATGGGGCCCGTTTGTGATGTGCAGTGAATGGCTAATTCTGTGATGGTTTTACGCGATTCGTACTCTACATTTCACAATGATGTCTAATGCACGAAGATAATGTTTTTAGGTACAGGAGATGTAAGACACATATGAAAAACACAATGGATCGTACGATTTATCTCTTCTTAAAGATCTGCGTAATTTGTATCCACCTACTTATGGGACTGAACGTTTCAGCCTGGTCCCAAAATGAAGTCCTCATTTTTTCTGTAATCGGTGATGTTCCATATGACCAAAGCGAAGAAGCTGTTCTCCAACAGCAGATCATCGAACACAACCTTTACAGCCCCTCCGAATTCATGGTGCATGTTGGAGATATTCAAAAAGAGAGCTTAGATTGCCCTGAATCGGTCTATTCGAAAGTAGCTGGGTTTTTGTCAGACTTGAAAGTGCCGACGTTTATAATTCCGGGAGATAACGAGTGGACAGATTGCGGTGACCCTGACCAAGCATGGTCATTCTGGACTGAACACTTTATGGACTTTGAACAAAACTTCTGTGGTGCACCTTTGGTGGAAAGACAGGCTGTTCGACCGGAAAACTTCGCCTGGGTGACGAAAGGTGTGCTGCTTATAGGTCTGAATATGCCTGGGGAGTCAAACGCACACACCGGAAGTCATGAACAGCGCCTGCAAGACAACGCCGATTGGGTCAAGCAACAATTTGCAGATAAAGGGGACCAGGTGCAAGCAGCGGTTGTTTTTGGACATTCTCTAAGTGAAGAGGACTCACTTTTTGAGGATCAACTTCTCATTGAGGTAGATAATTTGGGCCTTCCGGTGATCTACGTTATGGGCGAGGAGCACGAGTTTTCGTTTACAAACCCGTATAAGGTAGACAATCTTTCGAAACTCGTCGTTGACCAGGGTGCCAATGCACTGCCATTACAAGTAACCGTGACATTGGATCCGATAGATCCCTTTTTGATTGAGCAGACGCCCTGGTCGTCTGATTCGTCGCCGTTTAACATGCCCCCCTGTGTTGAAGCTGGCCCGGATCAAGTGATCTCCCATGGGCAGACCCTGAGCTTTGACGGCCGTGCCGAGGACGATGGTGTACCAACTTCACCCGGCGATTTAGAGTTGAATTGGATAAAAGTCAGCGGTCCCGGTGAAGTAACGTTTGCTGATCCGACCTCCGCGACCACGACGGCGAGCTTCAGCACCGGGGGAAACTACGTTCTGAGCCTCACCGCAACGGATGGCGAACTGACAGGCAGTGATGAAATGGTCGTCACGGTGACTGCGCCGCCGACCATCACTTCTTTCAGTCCAACCAGTGGGTTAGTTGGCAGTGAGGTCACGATAATTGGGGAGAATTTTATCGGAGCAACCGCAGTTTCGTTCAACGGCACTTCGGCGGTGTTTGTGGTCGATTCAGCCGGCCAGATAAGAACAACAGTCCCGAATGGCGCCACAACGGGTCCACTAAGTGTCATGAATGATACCGGGGCAGCGAGTAGTTCGACGGACTTTACCGTTACGACTTCTTCGTCGCCGACGATAAGTTCATTCAGCCCGACCAGCGGTCCGGTTGGTACAGAGGTAACGGTTGTCGGGAGTAACTTCACGGAAGTCTCCCTGGTCTCTTTCAACGGCGTCCTTTCGAGTTTTTCTATTGATTCGGATAGTCAGCTTCGTGCGACGGTGCCGGTGGGGGCAACAACCGGTCCCATTGACTTGATTGGTCCGCATGGTACCGGGATGAGCGGGTCGGTTTTCAGTGTGACGGTGCCTTCGCCGCCGACCATAACTGCCTTTAGTCCGATTAGTGGCTTGGTTGGTAGTGAGGTCACGATAGTCGGGGAGAAGTTTACCGGAGCAACATCCGTGTTATTCAACGGCACCTCGGCGGCGTTTACGGTGGTTTCGTCCACGGAGATACATACCACTGTTCCCGTGGATGCGACAACTGGTTTGATTAGTGTCACGAATTCGGAGGGGACAGGAACGAGTAGCTCTGATTTTACGGTAACGTCGCCGCCATCTTTGCCTCCGACGATAGTTTCCTTCACACCAACGAGCGGTCCGGTTGGTACGGAAGTGACCATATCCGGGAGCAACTTTACCGAAACTACCGATGTGGCGTTCAATGGCACATCGGCGCCCAGCTTTACCGTGGATTCGGATAGTCAGCTTCG
>JAABXR010000389.1 GCA_011776225.1 Phycisphaerae bacterium | reverse complement strand
CAACTCATTCCAGAGCCTTTAGGCTGTAAGCTTTATACTATCAAAATACTGCTCGTTTGTCACAAAGTAACCGGGAAATCAGATTAAAAAGTCATTGATAACTGCACCGGCCAATTCCATAGACCAGGTGAACAGCGAATTTACAATATCAGGGCGTACAAAAATGACTATTTTTTTTGGACGCCGGGAATTGATTGTGTTAAACTGTTTTTCCAAAGACAATTTAATAGTTCTCTCAGGAGGAAAAATAATGACTAAAGGAAATGTTTGTTTTATGACTTTGTTAATATCGCTGGTGGTGTTAACAGGTTGCTCCCCGACGGCGTTTCGAATAGAACTCATACCCACCGACAAGCGGCTCGAAGAGACGGAAATAGAGCGAGATAAAGGTAATTTTATTCGTGATAAGATAGCAGTGATTGATGTTGATGGTTTGCTTATTAACAAACGCAGAGGCGGAATTATGCGAGATGGAGAGAATCCTGTGAGTCTTTTCGTTGAAAAGCTGGACAAGGCGGCATCGGACCGGCGCGTCAAGGCGGTAGTGCTTCGCCTGAATTCACCAGGCGGAACGGTTGCGGCCAGCGACATTATGTATCACAGTCTGCGAGAGTTCAAGCGAAAGACCGGAAAGCCGGTTGTAGCCTGTATACTCGGCGTGGGGTGCAGCGGAGCTTATTACCTTGCATGCGGCAGCGACGGAATTTTGGCCCAGCCGGGCGGTGTGACGGGTAGTATCGGTACCATAATGCAGACGTATAGCTTTGCGGGGACAATGGAAAAAATCGGAGTTAAGGCAGTGGCTATAAAAAGCGGGGACTTGAAAGATTTAGGATCACCGCTGCACGATTTGCGTACTGAAGAGCGGCAAGTCTTAGAAGGAATCATCAACCATTTTTTCGAGCAATTCCTGACGGTGGTGCAGAAAGGTCGCAAAAAGATCGGAGAGCAAAAACTGCGGGAACTTGCTGACGGACGAGTCTACACGGCCGAAACAGCCTTGCAGGAAAAACTTATAGACAGAATTGGTTACCCGGCAGATGGGATAGAATGGGCCAAAAAGCTCGCCGGGATTAAGAAAGCCCGCGTGGTTATGTATCACCGCCCTTTAGGTTATAGAGCTAATGTGTATGGCTCGGCAACGAGCGTTGACGACGCCGTTGGTGCCTTGATAAACGTGGAACTACCGGACTGGCTAAGCTCAAACGGGGCGCAGTTTCTATATCTTTGGCAGCCGCTCGTGGAATGAAAGATTGGCGTTAGTGATGGTACGCTCCGCCGCAGCCGGTTTACCGAATCAGGTATTAGTTAAAACTACAGACTTGTCTGCGGCAAATTCAAAGACCCTGTCAAGGGCGGTCTTTATAAAAACACCTCTGGTATTGCACGCAAGTCCACAGAGAACAAGTCGGCGCCCGGAATTCGTCAAAAGCTGTCTTAACTTCAGCAGCTTTGAGAGACTCGAAGCAGTTACAATATCAGCTTTAGAAAAATCAACAACTACATCACGGTCGGCCATCGGAGAGATGGTCTCGCTGATGGAATCCAGATGTTCGCACATTTGTGGCTCCGGAGCCAAATCAACAAGAAGAGTGTCCTGTGATACGTTCACTACCATTTTAGTCGCCTTATTTACCAGAATACCTTTAAACATTTGTTACCGGACCACCGTCAATACCAAAGTCACCTAATGGCAACCGGGAACCGTCGCTCCTATACAAATAATAAGAAATAGAATGAGGGCTGACAACCACTTTTTGGAAGGTGTAAAAAGGGATGTTTGCCTTCGGTCACATTATTTCAGCAGTCACATAACCGGGATCACGACATGTCTGATGCTAAACAGATCCCGGGGAATATCAATTAAATGAGGGAGTCAGATAGCTTATCTGGCTCCCTCTGCAATACAAACGAATATCAGCTTTCTTCCGTCTCAGCCGGATCTTCCCAAGATGTCTCTTCAGGAGCTTCTAAACGCGGCTCCTGATTCTCTTCGGTCTCTTGATTTTCTTCCAACGCCACCTGTTGAGGCTCTTCTGGTGTTACTTGCTGAGGCTCTTCAGGACTTTGAGGTCTTTCTTCGCTTACCATTTCAATTCCTTTCAAAAATAAATAATGTTAACTTCCGAAAACGTCCATCGACTTATTCGGACGGTAACTTTATGTAAAATAATGGTAAGCTCCCCTTAAAAAAGACGCACCATGACTCAGAGCTGACATAAGACAGGGTGCATTAAAAAGAATAGAACTTGTGAAGTAGTGGAGAATTAATCGGCAAAAATATGCCATATCTTCTGATTTTTCGAAGATTTGAGAAAGACAAGCAAGCATCCGACAATGTTATCGGCCTTATTTGCGATGTGGTCGTACATTAAGAGTTTATCTACTGCCAAAATCCGGCAGCAATATCAGGAAGTGACTCATTAGAACAGAGAGCAAACCCAAAAAAAACAAAGCCCTCTCTGCTCGGCTCGAGTGCGGCAATAAAAGTACAAAAAGACCTAACCACCCATACCCAAAAGCATCCGCAGAGAGAGCTGTTTTGTCTTTATTATCTCGAGAAATCAACGCGTGCGATTGCACTACCCGGAGATACCCTTAAGGTTCTGCTGTATCTTCGCGTAAATAACGCGTGACCTCTCCTCGTCGCCGAATTTGCCTGTATTGATCCTAAGCTCGGTAGCTTTGTTCTCCCCAGGTTTGATCCGTATTGTAACAGTCCTTCCATCAGCAATGTTACCGACCACCTTCGCATAAAATACATCTTTGTTTTTCTCAGCAACCTCAATCTCCAATTGCTTCAGGCTGGCCAGTGCCGCTTTATATACGGCATTCAAGTCGTGGCCGGACACAGCGTAAAGGTTACCTCTTGAATAAACAGCTGCATCAGTGCCTATAATGGTAGGTCTTCCGCAACCACACAAAGCCAACATCAAAACAGCAACCACGAAAAGTTTCAGGATTTTATTTATTGACATCTTTTCACTCCTTAACAAAATTGTACTTAGGATGTCTCATTTACGACCGCTCATATCATCTTGTGAGCTTTTTCCAACAAAACACCAAGATTGTCTTGAAATTGGTTTTTATGTCTACTTCTCGAAGGTCATTCAGTAAATTTTAGTGTTGTTCAGCCCCTACGGTTGTTCACAAAGATTATGCAACCTATACAATCAGAATTCAGCTTGTATTGGATCGGAGCGGTCTTGTGACAACCTGACTAAAAAAATTTCACTGATTATGTACCCGACCTGTTTTGATATGATAATTAACCATTTACCTGCCTACTCGAGTGGCGCATAAAACAAAACGCCAGCAGCCTAAGGAATTTGTAAATGAACAGACAGACAAGCCAGATAATCGCCCAGGTGGCCAAGCCTCCCGCGACAGCACTTCCCACCGCGGCCAACGCGAACAATCCTATCAACTGTTCTTTTGGCATGCTCATCCAGCGATTGTCTCGCGCCTCGTTAAAGTTTTTTAGGCAGGAACTCACGGCCTCTGCGTTGCTCTTGAAATAACTGGGCTTGGTATTACGGCAGGCTTCCCAGGTTTGTAGCTCCTGTTTACAAACGTTCAACTTTCGGCGTGCCGCGTTATACTCTCCAGCCATTAACAAGACACAACACCATGCACAGAAAATGCCTGCGCATATCGCCAGGGAAAACACGGCTGAACGAACTTTGTTTTTTCGTCTCATGACATTTACACCCCCACGTATCCCATGTATGAAATAAAACTGATCAACCTTCAATAACAATAAAAAGTCAAAGCTTTTGTTTTCCCGGAGGCCGCTGTGTTCTATGTCTTTTCCTCCCCACATATCCTCCGAGAGCAGCAATCATGATATCTCAGGTCTGGAACGGATCAACAAAACCATAAATATGCTTGTTATATTGACGTTTACATTTAACAGCGGCATGTGTAAAGCCGCCAAATGTAATAACAGGCACTTCGCCTTTGATTTCTATGGATTTCATTTTTCCGTTCAGAATAAAACACCCAGCCAAACAAACTTGCATTCACTTCTCTGGACTATATAAAGTATAAAAAATGTTCAGTACAGAGACAAAAAACCGGATGAGACGACATTGCAGGCATGTTGATTATCCGGCTGCGTCCGAAAAAAGCTTTTTTATTAATCTATAAACGCCAAACACGCCAAAGGTTATCATATTATTTACAGATATCGCACCTTTATCGTTGTAAGCTTTGGATCAACTCAGCAATAGTGTCAGAATTATCCCCTCACCATCCTCATTTATGATNNAGGAGACTTGCTATTAACCATTTTTGGGAGGAGCCAAAGATGACAAGAAAAAACAGGAACAAATCAATAATAAAAGGCTGGAGAAATAAACTTATCTTTCTGCTTGTAATCTACTTTCTCGGTTTCGCAACCGCAATTTATTGTCTGGCACCTGTGCCTCAAAACAGTGGTCATCCAACAGGTGAACGCGGCTTTGCCCATTCGGCATTGAAATCAGACGAATTCGCACAAGCTTTTAACAAGGGACTTTATAAGGTTATTAATTTCAGTAAATCGGCGGCCTTGCGTACAGCAGATTTGATAAAACAAGAATACGACCAAAGATGGGCACAAGCAGACGGTTAGGAGAGTTTTTCGAGATTACATAAAGGAAGGCAGCTTTTTCCAGCATTTCCGCACCTCTTCCGAGCAGGTCATAAGACCATGGCTTCTAACTATGGGTGGCAGCATACGAAATTGGATCACAGCGTCGGTAGTTCGTAACCTTTACGGTAATGCTTCGTCAGATATTCATTGGCCCCGCTATCATCGATAAATTTTTCCCGCTGAGCATCGAATTTGAGCCGTCGGCCAACGCGCATGGCGATGTTGGCCATGTGACAAAGGGCCGCTGAGTGATGCCCCACCTCAACATCGGCGTTTAAGTCACTAATTTTGCGGGTGCGTACGGCCTTTATAAAATTTTCTGTATGGGAACCGCCACCGCGGCCGCCTCCCGGTCCCTCTTTGCCGTCCCTGAAGATTACCTGCCAACCTCTTCTGCCGACAGAGACTTTTCCATTGTCGCCATAGAAGATGTTGCCGTTGTCGTGTCCTTCGTGTGGATATGGGGTCCACAGTCTCATTTCATACATCAGGTAAACATCGTCGTACTCAAAAGTAGCGATTTGTGTATCGGGCGTTTCATGGTCATCATCATACCATAATTGTCCACCGCTGCATGAAATGGCCTTTGGCAGTTCGACACCCAGGCCCCATCTGGCGATATCAATCTGGTGTATGCCATCGTTGCCCGTGTCGCCGGTTCCATAGTCCCACCACCAGTGCCACTTATAGTGGAACCTGTTGAAGGGTCTTTTCGGTGCCGGTCCGAGCCAGAGGTCGTAGTGGACATGCGGCGGTGCCGGACTGTCAGGCTCGCGTCCAATCTTTCCCCGCCGCTGGCTGTTAATTGCCTTGGCCATTCGTATTTTTCCAAGTTCACCTGATTTCATGTATTCGATGGCATCTTTAATTCCTTGTGAACTCCTGGCTTGAGTGCCGTGCTGGACTATCCTTTTGTGCTTACGGGCAAGATTCACAAGCAGGCGTCCCTCGGAGATAGTGTGGCTGAGAGGTTTTTCCACGTATACATCCTTGCCGGCCACGACAGACCATGCAGCCAAAGGTACATGCCAGTGGTCCGGTGTCGCAATTGCCACTATGTTAATCGACTTATCCTCGAGCATCTTTCGACAGTCAATATATGTGTCGACTTTCTCATTGCGGTCTTTGAATCTCTTGATCCGGCTTTCAAGAACCTTTTCATCAACGTCACAGAGCGCAACAACGCGCACACCATCAGCATCGTGAAAATCTTCCACAAGCCCCCCGCCCCTGCCACGAATGCCCGCTACTGCGACACGAAGGTCATCGTTTGCTCCCCGCGCACGAGAAAACGGCGCTGCTAAAGTAAGGCCACCAGCTATCGAGCTTTTTACAAAATCCCGGCGTGTGATATTTTTCATAAAACTTCCCCTTTTCTAATAGTCCCTTCAGATCCAACTGACTCTATTTAATACGGAATATTATTACCAATTATACTGTCTGCTACCAATTATTTTTTTACGAATTCTTTGAATCGCTTTTCTATTTGATGATTTGTTCTTATTCCTTCGTAGACAATCACGAGAAACCTGAAATGCGCCGTTTCGCCGGGCTCAAGCGTCAGACGAAGCGGAATCACTTTGTTTTTCCGATATTGCCGGGGCCTTTGTCTTTGAAAATCACCCTGCCCCAGTGGATTGGCTGAAAACAAACCATAATCCCTGACGTGCCAATAGGTCGGATAGTTTATGCTTGCCGGATGGTTAAGAATGGCAACGCCGAAAATCTTTCCTTTTCTGGCCCCCTGCAAAGCAACCCATCTTGCGCGTTTGCCCCATATATTTCTTGCCGTTAAATCGCCGTTGGAACTAAAGTACGTACCGGTTCCGGCAATTGATTCTTCCGGTATCGGCTGTTCGGACTTCAAGTTCATTTTGACATGGCCCTGCCTCAAATAATCGGAAAGTCGAATCGCGAACATACCTTCCTCAATATCGTCAAATACCACCTTTGTGTCTTTGGCGGTAAGATCCATACTGAAGTCGATAGCATATTCGTTTTCATTCTCGGCGGCAAGAAATATCATATTTCTTTTTTCTTCCAATACAACCCGGCCTTTGTTATCTGTCCAGTGCATAATTGTTGAAAGTTTTCCCTTTCCGGTCCCGCCGGTCAGTTCCGTTACTTTGATGTGTTTGATTTGTGGCGGCGGAGAAGTGTTCCTCCAAAAGTTGGTTCCGTTAACCTGGTCAACGGCAAAGAAAATACCTACATGATGAGAATGGTCATCGCTGGCCCCATCGATTTCGGTCAGTGGATGTCTGCGATTGACTTCAATGCCCGAAGGTGTGCGTATCGGAACCATAACCGGTTTTGTCAGTTTGTCTCCATAGACGTAACTGGTAAAAAGCTTTCCGCCAATCATAACATCAACTTTATTGTCCCCTTGAATAAGGCGGACATTTAGCTTAGTTTCTTCAGCTAATACCGGTACAATAAACATAAATATTGAGAGAGTTAATATCGTTTTTTTCATAATGAAAAATTCCTTTACATTCATACAATCTCACTAAAATTTTGCCACTCGACGGCCCCGATTTTCTTCAGTGCGTAGCCTACCTCTCGTAGATAATCGCCGTAGCATATTTGTACATGGAAGCCCTGCATTTCAGCAAGTAATTTGCGAAAATCACCTTGAATTTCTATGTCTATTTGAGAGCGGCAGGCAGGATTGGAAGGCGAGTCAAGAACTTTGCCCCGGAAGCCCTGCCACTTCGAACATCTTAGATTCGGGATGATAACCGTAACGACTTGGCCCTTCGTATAGTGGACTTTAGTCGCGGCACCATAGTCCGACTCAAAATGGGTCATTATCGTGGTGGGCTCGTAATTGATGCCGTTCATTTTCCTTGGGGCCGAACAATGGGCCACCGTGAAGATGCCACGGTTCGGATAATGGGAATTGCATACGAAGATTGGTTTGCCTGCAATCCAGCGTAAGAGTACGCCCGGCAGAGTATGAGTGAGGTCGGTGTGGCAATAAGCTGTGTATCCCTCGTCATTCGCCAGGCTCAATACCAGACATGGCGGGGTGTCGAGCATTTCAATGACCGACCTTCCCATACAGTTGGCAAAGCCGAAGTTTGTCGCGCCCGATTCCTTCATGAGTTGCTTGCAGACATTTAAGGCCAGAAACGAATTGACGACAAACCTGCGGTCGGTCTTTATAGTGACATTCGGCTGGGCAAGCAGTTCTTTGGTCTGCCGCTTTGCCTGCTTCATTACGTTTTTATCGGCTCGTGCCTTTGCTAAAAGCTTTGCGAATTCCTCTTCTGAAACGATTTGAAAGTCGTAATTCCAGACATCTTTTGCGTGTTTAGGGCCGAGTTTTTGTCCCGGTTCGCTGTATGCCCTCAGTCCTCCGATGGCAAGCATCTTCGTGCCTTTTGCATTTTTTAGACCATAAAGCGCCCGCAAACGCCAGAGAATATCACCATAGTCGTCAACGACAATGTCGTCAACATCCATATTCGTCTCTTTGATGGTGTCCCCATTCCTGCGCAGGAAGCGCCAATGGGCGATTTCATACCAGAGATAATGGTGCCCGGACTTGTGACGTACAAACATTATAGTCGGCTTGTCGGAAGCGGCGAGCTTATAGACCTGGTTACCGCCGGCCGCATACAGCAGGAGAACATCAAAATCCTCATCAGTTACTACACCCGCTTTCTGGTCGTTATCCACAAGCGACACAGGCAGGACTTCGATTGGAAATTCGGCCTGGATTGCAAGTTTTTTCAATTCGGTTTTGATTATGCCGGCTTCCTCTTTTGCTATCGCTTGAGTCTGGACCCCACCATAACCGCGCCAACTGGTTTTTTCCCGTCGCCCCTCAATTGTATATGTAAGAACAGGTTTGACTCGCAAGGTTTTACCGGGTGGTAAGGCAGCCCCTAAAGAGGTGGATTTTTTTGAAATATCACCGGTTTTTGCAATTGCAGCCAATTTCAGGCCGCCGATTGCCGTAACACCGGCAAGACCACCAAGAAAATTCCTCCGGCTTATACCTGTCGTTGTCTTAGAAAATCCATAACAGGAACATTTGTGTTTGGATGGTTTAGATTCGTGTTTATGTACACCGTGTTGCATCACTATATCCTCCTGTTAAGCGGAGTATTTCACTTCAGAACGTATATTGACGCTTCCCAGTTTTTCCGTCCTGATAAATTACCATACCTCTTGGAATGACACAACTATAAAAAAATGACTTATTGCAACTGCTTTTTCGCAGATTTGACGATATTGTCGATTTCTCTGGCTAACGCCTCATCCATAGGTTCGGCTTTATGTGTGGCTAAAATACTCTCCACCCTATCGAGAGCACGGTCCCTCATGGAGTTTCGTCCCTGCTTCTCCCACAGATCCCAGGGTGCCCTTGTCCAGGTTTGGCCGGGGAGCCAGAGCTGGTCACGAAAGTGCCTGACCGTATGTTCTTCAGCGAGAAAAGAACCGGCAGGACCAACATTATCCACCACTTCGGTGGCAACGGTATCCTCATTAACTTCAAATCCTCGAACGACTCTTTTTACATAAGCCATCAACTCATCGTCGATAGCCAGCCAAACAAGACTCGCGCCGTGGTCGGTTCCACAGATACCGGCGTGTCCGAAGGTATCCGCACCGGCCAATGCGCCCAACATCATAGAGGAACCTTTTTCAATGCCTGCCTGGACGTCGAGAACTTTTGCATCTGTGAGTCCCACATTTATATACACAGGAAAACCATAAAAACGCCCCATCTGCACACAAGCAGTCGCCATCAGCATTTGTTCAGGCGAGCCAAAAGAACAAATTCCCGTGGCCGGGTCCATAATGTGAGGGATTCCGCCATAAGTAACCGGTGTACCCGGCCCTAAAAGTTGAGAGATAACTACGGTGGCAAGGATTTCAGCGTTTTCCTGGGCCAGAGTGCCAGCCAAAGTGGCCGGCGCGGTTCCTGAGGCCATCGCCATCGGGCCGATGCTGACCGGTTGGCCGGCCTTTATAAATTCAATCATAACATCAAGCCCATCATGCGGCAACTGTAACGGACTAATTGGCTCCAGGAACGCTTCCGTCATAGGATGTTCGCGCAAAGCCGCATCGCCACCTGCAACGGTGCGATAAATCTCCAGGACGTAACGAGCTGTCCGGCGATTGAAAACCCATGTACGTGTTGGTTTACACGTCCCTTTCACGAGTTCGGCCGTCAAAAACACCTCCCTGTACGTCTCAGTGATTTCTTCAGGCTGAGCCATTGAGCCTACTATATTGATATTAGGCAAAGCATCTCCCAAACAAATCGCATCGCGCGCATCCTTTATCGTGGCGGATCGAAGCCGGCCGGTCTGCGAGTCTATCCATCCATACTGACCGGGGCTGGACATCAAGACAAGTTCACCATAACCAAAACGGGCCGTGCATTGCAAATCACGCCCGTGCAGGATATATTGCTTTCTGGCTTTGGCAATACAATCCATAACCAACTGCTCCGGTAAATGCGCAATCTTACTATCCTTATTAACTTTTGCACCCGCTTCACCAACGAGCTTCAATATCTCATCGTGGTGAATCATAATGCCGGTCTTTTTAAGAATGGCCAGACTGGCATCGTGGATGGTTTGAATTTCGGCATCGGACAAAATTTTTGTGTGAATTTTTCCCATATTCTAAAAGTAAGAAGTTAACTATAACGTCCATCCCCTGCGGCACTGATAGTGGAGGTATTCGTTGGCCTCAGGTACGTTAGTGACCTTTAAGTTAACACTATCCCAGATTAGTTTTTTACCGCCGGTTCGAACAGAAATGGTGCCGAGCAAAACGGCCTCTGTGAGAGGACCGGCGAAGTCAAAATTGGAACGAGTGGAACTGCCTGTTTTGCAGGCCTGAATCCACTCTTTGTGGTGGCCAATGGAACGAGGCAGGGTCTTCGGCGGCCTATTGTATACCTTCATTTTCGCTTCGGGTATCAACCGGGGACTATTACCGCCCCAGCCTTCAACGTACATTTTGCCTTTATCACCAACAAAGATTAATCCATCTTCGCGTGACAACCGGCGGTTATCTTCCAACTCATCCGGACGTGCTGGCAACATCCCGCCATCGTACCAATGCAGCTTGACCGGGGGCATATCACCACGGGCAGGAAATTCATAATGAACCGTCGAGGCCAGAGGGAGGATTTCGTTATTAAACAAGGTCAAGCTGGAATGCACACTGGTCGGTACCGTCAGTTTCAGGGCGGAGAAAACCGGAGCCAAATTGTGTATGCCCATGTCCCCTAAACCACCCGAGCCAAAATCCCACCAGCCCCGCCATTTTAAAGGCACACAAGCGCAGTGATACGGTCTGTATGGCACCGGCCCCAGCCAGAGGTCCCGGTCCAGAGTGGCGGGCACAGGCGGCGTATCTTTTGGAAGGTCAATCCCCTGTGCCCAGAACAACTTTCCGTTATGCGTCGGCCTGTTGGACCAGGCGTGCACCTCGCGAACCCGGCCGATCGCTACATCCCGGAACCATTCTTTGATAAGACGGTTTCCCTCAAACGCCATATTCTGATTTCCCATTTACACATTTAAAAAAAGTTTTACCCCTCAAAACATATACAAATCTATCAAAAAGCCTGTTCCAAAGTCAAGGAAATTCATTCTCCTATCACTTTTCTACAAACAGTGATTGGGTAACGATTAAGTACGATCACAACGGTAATAAATTATGGGAGAAACTCTATGATAGTCCCGACCACAAAGGAGATAAAGCTTACGCATTGGCTTTGGACAAATTAGGTAATGTCTATGTAACAGGTATGAGTGGCTATAGCAGCATAAGAGGCTTCGACAGTGACTATACGGTAATTAAGTATGATCCTAATGGTAATGAGTTGTGGGTAAGACACTATAATAGTCCAGAAAAATATCACGATTCTGCCGCCTCTTTGGCTGTAGATGATTCGGGTAATGTCTATGTAACAGGCGGAAGTCTCGGTATCTATAGTGACTACGCAACGATTAAATACGACAGTGATGGTAATAAGATTTGGGTAAGACGGTATAGCGGTTCCATACGTGATCTTGATTTGGCAAAAAAATAGTTGCAGATGATTTAGGCAACGTCTATGTGGCGGGATACAGCAGTGGCAATGGTTATGCTACGATTAAATATACTCAGCAAAATTACTGTATACAAGAAATTGACTGTGATTTGAATGGTGATTGCAAAATCGACTTTGTAGATTTAGCGATATTGGCAAACAAATGGCTTGTGGCAAATTTCCTTTCGGACTTGGAGAAACTTTGTGATGCTTGGCTTGAATGCAACTTGGCTTATAAAGGAGATTGCTGGTAAGAAAGTAATTACGATACGCCATTAATTCTAACGGGAGAATTAATAGTATCCGAGAGAATTAAAGGTGTCCGGTATATTTTTCTTTATCTTTTTAAAAATCAGCGTAATCTGCGCTTAATTGTAAGAAAGCTGAAATAATCTATATAATTATCTGAAGGAGAAAGGAATAATGTACGACCAACTGTACGAGGCCGGAGAGAAAGCCCATGAGCACATAATGAAGGCCCAGGAGAAACCGGCTTATTATCTTTACAAAGGTCTATCCTTGATTTGTGCCGGATTATAATTTATTCTGAAATAAAGTGGTCGGGGCAATGTAAGGGATTCTAATCCCTCCGGCTATTTTTGACAGAATATCTAAAGATAGTTACATAAATTTTGACTGTCAGAGCCCAAAGCTAAGGATAGCAGTCTATTGAAATCGAAAACCTTCACAAGAAATGCCGGAGCGGTTGTTGTCCTTGGCGCTATTTGTGTTTTGACCGCCAGCATTTTTTCACATGCCGAAGCAGATTTACACACGGGTCTATGGTATAGTGTCTTCCCTCCGTTACTGGCCATTTTCCTGGCCTTCCTGACGCGCCATGTCATTCTCAGTTTAGGAATTGCCATTGTAGTGGGTGGATTGCTGACTCATGTTCCGGAAACTCCACTGAATGCTGTTGCCTGGTTCGAAGGGCTTGAAGCGGCGGGTATGTATGTTGTCGGTAGTGTTGCAAACAAAACAAATCTTCAGATCATTTCTTTTGTTCCGCCAATCTTTGTGATGATTGAGATAGTCGTTGCCTCCGGAGGTTTCAAAGGAATCATCAACTGGCTCCTGAAGTGGGTCAGGGGTGGCAAATCCGCTCAGTCTGCTACCGCCCTGATGGGGATACTGTGCTTCATCGACGACTACACTAATGCCATAGTCGTGGGCTCGATGATGCAGCCTATCACGGACCGCTTTCGTGTCAGCCGGGAGAAACTTGCCTTTCTTGTCGATGCGACCAGCGCTCCTATCGCCGGGCTTGCCGTTATCAGCACGTGGATTGCCTATGAGGTCAGTCTTCTTGGTGCCGTTGGGCAGGAGTTGGGCATTGAAAAGAGCGGCTATTCAATGTTTTTCGATGCTTTGAGTTTTCGCTTTTATTGTCTCTTGATGATAGTGTTTGTTTTTGTACATATTCTCGTGGGACGCGAGTTTGGGCCGATGAAAGCCGCACAGGAAAAAGCACAAGCAAAGGAACCGCCTGAAAAGAATGGAGATAGCCTGTCCAAAACTCTAAATGATTCGACTCTGAATTCCTCGGCTCAAAAGCCCGGCCGGGCGCTCAACGCCTTGATTCCAATAGCCGGGCTTTTGATTTTTAATATGACCGGCCTTTGGTTCGACGGAACCGCCAAATTAGAAAAAGACATGCTCGAATGGCAGGCCCAAAGCCTTACTACTGCCGCAGAAAGTATGCCCCCAAAGCCTGTTGATATTGAATCTCTTTCTCCCGTAAGCTGGGTTTATTGGCGCGAAGTTATCGGCAACGTACAAAACAGCCCTCTGGTTCTTGCTTGTGCGGCGTTATTTGGCCTGTCACTGGCTTTGATTTGCGCCAGGCTCTCCGGTTCGCTGCAGCTTTCCGTGATGCGCAGGTGTTTTTGGCGTGGCATCAAAAGGGCTATGATTCCCATTGTTATATTGATTCTTGCCTGGTCGCTTAAGAATTGCTGCGATAGTCTGAAGACCGGGAAGTTTCTGGCATCAATTCTGGCAGGTAGAGTGCCGCCTTCCTTGTTTCCCCCGATTCTTTTTCTTACCGCCTCAGTGACCTCGTTTGCCACGGGCACCAGTTATGGAACGATGGCCATTCTCATTCCGACTGCTGTTCCCGTTGCCTTCGCGCTCGATGGAGACAGCTATGGTCTGACCACGATGATAAGCCTGGGAGCTGTATTGGACGGCGCAATCTTCGGTGATCATTGTTCGCCCATTTCCGATACGACAATTATGAGTTCAATCGCCAGCTCCTGTAATCTGATAGACCATGTGCGCACGCAATTGCCCTATAGTCTGTTTGTTGCCGTCCTCGCTTTGCTCTGTGCTTATCTTCCCGCCGCAAGTGGTCTTTCGCCGCTTACGAGCATGGCGCTGGCGGTAGTGGTAATGCTCTGCTTTTTTATCATCCTCTCACGCAGCCGCAGAAAAAAAGCTGATTCCACCTCTTCTGTGTGACTTTTACCACGGTAACGGCTGAGAAGTCCCCATGCCCGGGCCTAAGAGTGTGGCATTTAGAAACAGCCGTTGTGTACCTGGCAGCCACATTCGAAAAGTCGGATCTGTCGCAAACAGAATAATTTGTCCCCGGTCTACCGGCTCAACGGTAGCAAATGCGGTATCGGCAATACGCTCTTTTGCTTCCGGCCAGAGCAGACCGCTCAAACGCAGCTTGCTCTTTTCATCGAGGCGTACTACGGTTCTTACCGGGTGCTTCGACATGAATGCAGAACTACCCCAGAACATCACGGGCAGCCTTTCCTGCAATCCGAATCCAAGCCAGTGTTCAGTGTTGACCAAACCTGTTAGAAATGTTCCTTCAGGGCTGAAAATACGCCGCCATTCATCGTTGCGCTTAAGCTTTTCAATGTCGGGCTTTTTTGCCTCTTCTTTTGCAGCTTTTTCTTCTGTTGTTTTTGTTGACCATATCTGGTTCGGATCAATTTTGATGTTCCGGGCATTTCTTTCCTGCTGTACGGCCTCCTGATATACAGAGAGTTTATCAAGAACATTACGTTTTAACCGTACAGCCGAAAGGTCTCTATCCTCGTCGGCTGCAAAGGCCGCCGAATTGCCAACCGCAATCAGGGTCCCGCCGTTTTCAATCCATCTCTTTATCTTCTCGACGGCTTTGGTGTTCAGTACACGCCCGAGGTCGCGACCGTCCGGGAGCACGAGAACATTGTATTTTCGCAGGTCGATGAAGCTGATATTTTGGATGTTGACCGGCGAAGTTCGGAGTTGAAGTTGGCGGTCAAGCAGGTACCAAATAGAACCAAACGATGTGGAACGAACAGGCCATTGTGAAGCTATCGCCACCCGTGGTGCTGATAACAGCTTGAACTTTCGCCCACCAAGGTCGGGTCCATCTTCAGCGAGGGCGCTATCTATACCGTGTATATTGATGCCGCAATCGGAGGAGATTGTCTGCAGTATTTCAAAAAGCCCGTCAGGATTCTCATGGCTGCGAAGCAGGATCGTTCCCGCCTTATATTCCCGACCGTCAATTTTAAGTGGTTTGGTTGCTATCCGGGGGTGACATTCCTTTTCAAAAAGGCGCACCAAAACCGAGTATATGTCGGAGCTTCTAAAATCAATCAGGTAGCCGTAACCGCTTTTCTTTTTCAGCTTTGACAAAGCCCGGGCCGGTCCCGAAGATTTAGTTTGAAGTTTAACGTCCGGCATTTTCCCGGCCCAGTAAGATTCCACACCATATGCCAGAGGCAGACTCCAGGAAGTAACGTCGTAAATCAGGGTTTTTCTACGATTTTCCAGTTCTTTACGTTCTTTTAGTAAAAGGCTATCAGTAAACCGCGGATCGAATTCGCACAACGTTTGAAGCATACGACGGTGCGGCTGTCTCAAGCTCACTACAAGTGTACCTTCGGGAAATTTGAGCTGTTGGTGCTTGTATCCCCACATATCGATTACATCTTCGGCCTGAAAAAACTGTTGTGCAAATTCGACTTCGATGCCATGATGTTTAATTAAATCGAGTAGTTGTTTCCACCTTGAACTATCTTCGCAGGGAGGCATTAGAAAAGTACCGCTGTCAGGTTCTTCCCTGCTGACCGCCCACTGCCGGTCCTCAAAATAATCCTTCATTATTTCGCGGCGGCTGGCGCGAAGCGTCTCCAGGTTGGCCAGAGTACTTACAATATGATGATGTACAGTTTCGCGATATCTGACTTCCTTACCCGTGGGATGTTTAACTGAAGCTCCATCGCCCCCGGCTTGTTCGTAGAGCAGTCCGATCGCACCCTGCAGATTTGCCCAGGAGTTTGTATAGATGGGGGCCCAGTCGCTGTACCAGTCCTTGGTATAGTAACTCCATCCGTAGCGGTCGAAGGCTCTGGCCTGGTCGGAACTGAAACGCCCGCGCCATTCCATTACTTTTGGTGAAAGGTGAATATTGATGGGCTCTCGGGGAGGATCAAACAGGTAGGTATCGATAGCTCCCTGCTCATGTGAATCCACAAGCAGATGTGGATTCCACGACAGAATCACTTCTGCCAAATCACGAACTTCCGGCTGGATATGCACGAGCCAGTCACGGTTGAGGTCGAACAGATAGTGGTTCCCTCTTCCCTTGGACCAAAGGGCCTGGTGCTGCATCGACTGCAAATCCGGACTCGAAACTACACCCGTCAACTGTTCGAGATGGCTGAGATACCGTTCCCTGCCGTCGGGATTTACCAGCGGATTAATATGAACAACGACCTCGTCTAAAAGTTCCTCTATGGCTTTGTCTTTTGATGCGGCTAAATGATATACAACATATATTGCCGCGTCGGTACTCGATAGCTCGTCGCCGTGGATGCTGTAGTTCGCCCATGCAACTGCCGGCAGGCTGTTGATGAGCTGGTTTGCTTGCTCAGAGGTTTTGAGCTTGCGAGGGTCGGAAAGTTTTGCATTGTTTGCCTTAATCTGTTCAAGCTTCTTATGATTGGCCCGGCTGGTAATGGTCAGGTAGTAGAGCGTCCGGTCTTCGTGCGTCCGGCCGTAAGCTGTAAGAGTCACACGTTCAGAGGCCCTGGCCAGAGCTTGTAGGTAGCGGATTAGTGCAGGATATCGAACAGCTTTTTCAGCAACTCTGTGCCCTGTTATTGACTCAGGCGTTGGGATGGCGGGATTAAAATCCACGCCCTCAACAAATGGCCTTTGCGATTGCACCATGGGTCCTGCCTGTACATTTGCTCCGCAACTGCCCAGGAATAGACACGATGCCAAAGCCAGAATTGTCGAAAAGTGTAAAGGCAAACGCGATTTACTAAACTTGCTCTTGACCTTATGAGTTTTATAGAATTGGTTCATTTATATTCTCCTTACAACCCGAATCTCCAAAATAAAGGGGCACGTGAGGCTTGCCGCCTCAAAGCGATATAAGCATACAACAATGCAGCAAAACCTTCAAGTTTGTCTTGGGGTATTTTTCGTTTATTATTCAATTCAGATTCCATGTATACACAGGTGACTAATTCGTGTATCATGGTGTTTCAAAAATCCTGCAATGGGTCCGTCCTGAGGTTGTTTGATAGATGATGACATGTGTTGTATCGAGGAGTAATTGTATGGAGAGTAAGAAAAGAGATATCAAAGAAGCTAAAGGCAGAATTTCTCGCCGTTCTTTCCTGGGTGGCTCGGCTGCTGCGGTGGCATCCCTTACTATTGTCCCCCACAATGTTTTAGGTGGAACGGGCAACATACCGCCGAGTGAAAAGCTCAATATTGCCGGCATCGGGGGGGCAGGGAAGTCGGGACCTCGACAACGTCAGCAGCGAGAATATTGTCGCCCTTTGCGACGCGGATACGAAGCGTGCCGCGGGTACTTTTCAGCGTTATGCAAAGGCAAAAAGATACTGTGATTTCAGAAAGATGTTAGAGAAGGAAAAAAACATAGATACTGTCGTTGTTGCTACTCCTGACCACACGCACGCCGTCGCCACAATGATGGCCATCAAGATGGGAAAGCACGCCTACTGCGAAAAGCCGCTGACTCGAACAGTCTTTGAGGCTCGCGCTATAGCCAAAGCGGCCCGAAAGGCTACATTGCCAATATCGACTCGGGCCTTAGTTCTTATGTACATGTTGCAATAGATCAGGCATGGAGAGCAGCGAAGGAATTGGGATAAATGATATTATTGGAAGTACTATTTCAAATAATAAAGCAGATGTCAGATTGATATCATCATAAAGGTTTGTGCAGGACTGTATGATTAACAGACCTATGAAGAAAGGAGTGATGAAATGAATATGGATCGTCGAGGTTTTTTGAAAATTGCCGGCGCAGGAGTGTATCTTGCCACAATGAGTGGTTTGTCGGCCTTAGGCAAGCAATCCTCAAGGAAACCGAACATTATTCTTTGCATGGCTGACGACCAGGGCTGGGGTGATATGGCCTATAACGGCCATCCTGTTCTAAAGACCCCGAATTTCGATGCAATGGCGGCAGCAGCGTTGCGTTTCGACCGCTTCTACGCTGCGGCACCGGTGTGTTCACCTACCCGCGGAAGTGTCATGACCGGCCGTCATCCTAACCGGTTTGGATGTTTTAAGTGGGGCCATACTCTTCGCCCACAGGAGATTACAATCCCCGAAGCCCTGAAGAAAGCAGGATACGTCACAGGACATTTTGGCAAATGGCATCTTGGTTCCGTTCGAAAGGGCTGCCCCGTCAATCCCGGCGCCAGTGGATTCGATGAATGGTTATCTGCTCCGAATTTCTTCGATAATAACCCGATTCTCAGCCGCGAAGGTGTCGCCTTCCAGACACAGGGTGAAAGTTCCATGGTCACAGCCGACGCCGCAATCGAATTCATTCGTAAACATACCAAATCACCTCGCCCATTCCTTGCCGTAGTATGGTTTGGCTCTCCACACGGGCCGCACCAAGCAATCGAAAAAGATCGGGTAATCTATGAGACTGAGAGCAAGAAATTGCAGCATTTCTACGGCGAAATCACAGGTATGGACCGTGCCTTCGGCAAGCTTCGGTCAGAATTGCGAAAGCTCGGTATCCACGAGAATACAATCTTATGGTATTGTAGCGACAATGGGGGTCTGCCCGGAGTAGGCACCACCGGTGGTCGCGGCAACAAAGGCAAAGTCTATGAAGGTGGCCTGCGAGTACCGGCTATTCTTGAATGGCCGGCTCGCATTCCTAAGCCCCGCAAAACTGATATTCCTTGCAACACCTCAGACATTTACCCTACCCTTATTGAGATCACGGGTGTAAGGATTAAGAAACAGCCGCCGCTTGACGGGATCAGCCTGGTTACCCTGATAGATGACAAGATGAGGTCTCGCCCAAAACCTATGGGCTTCTGGGATTATCCTATCGGGGGTATCGGGGTTCCCAGCAGGGAATTCATGTCCGAGCTGCTTGAGGCACAGAAAAAAGGAAATGAAGTGGGCGATAAGTCTCGCCTACGCTTAGATGCAGGTAAAATCACTAAAAAGTATCCTGAAGATACGTTCCCCGGTCATTCAGCGTGGCTTGCTTGGCCGTGGAAACTTCATCGAATTGAAAATAAGAAAGGCATCAAGTTTGAATTGTACAAACTGGCAGAAGATCCGAAGGAAAGAAACGATGTTGCAGGACTAAACGCGGAGCGGCTCAAATCAATGAATAAAGGGCTTAATAAATGGCTGAAATCCGTTGTCCGCAGCCTAAATGGTGAGGATTATCGATGAAGTAAGGACAGGTATCAACATATACAACAACGTCGAGAAAGGAAGTGTATAGCATGTTCAGGAAAAGTGGATGGATTTGGAGAAACAATGCCTTTAATGTAACAATACTGAACTTTGCGGCTATGTTTTTTGTTAATTTTGTTGCCGAAACGAACACCTACGCCAAAAGTGGAATAAAGGTGGAAAATCAATCGGCCAAATTCGCTTTCTCTTCGAATGACAAAGGTGAATATTTATTCGATACCGGCGTGCTTCGTGGAAAACTGAGGCCTGATGGCAAATCTCTGGGATTATCATCGTTGATACATGTTCCTTCCGGAGTCAGATTGAATGGAAGGTATGGCATTTTCAGTTTCTACAGGATTTTCACTAACAACAAGCGTTATGGCCATGCTGCATGGGACTGGCCCAGTGTATCCAAATTATTGCCCGATGGCGGTGTTCAGGTTTTCTGGCCGGGAGGGAAAGACCATCCATTTGAGATAACCGCCACTTACCGCCTGACGGAGGAAACGACAGTTGATCTGGAGACTACTGTCAAAGCTCAGAAAGATCTACAACAATTCGAGGTTTTTCTGGCCTCGTATTTTCACGAGAGCTTTCCGGCACCATATGTGTACGCAAATGCAAAATCCCAGAAAAAAGGGAAATTGGGTTTTATGTCGGCTGAGAAATCTTTTGGGAACTGGCAGATGTTTCCTCGGGATAAAAATGTGCTGCAGATTATCCTTGATGGCCGCTGGGAAAAAGAGCCGAATCCTGTGAAATGGGTAATAATGCCGTATTTGGCGGCGCCTGTCTGTGTACGGCGTAATGAAGGGGCGAATCTTGCGATGATCCTGATGGCTCCGCAAGAAGATTGTTTTGCCATATCAACCCCCTATCGGGGAGAGGGACATTATTCTCTTTATCTTTCACTTTTCGGCCGGGATGTGAAGGCCGGAGAGAAAGTCAGGTCTCGCTGTCGGTTGGTTGTATTGCCGAAAGGTGTCTCCAAGCGGACTACTGTTATTTCAGACCGGCAGATAATAGAGCTATATCAAGAATATATAAAGCAGCTCGATGGTTGAGTTTCTTTTCCGATTTGATTTTATTATTATCTTAAGTTAGGTTATCTTGCAACTCCTTATATTACAGCACTTTATATTACATTGCATCCATAGACTCATGTGGTTTCAGCCAGAGCGGAATTCATTCGTTTGATGGCTTCATCGACTTCCGCAGGGCTTTTAAAACCAATTACAACGGCATCGAGTAAATCGCATTTCATGGCAAAGCGAATGGATTTTTCACGTTCTTCGGGCTTTTTGAAATCACCATTTCCTATGAGTTTCATTCCGATGATACCATGGCGATTCTGTCGCATAATCGTTATCTGCTCCATCACCGCAGGTACGTGGATTATGTTGCTCTTGGCATCCCAGCGCTCGACAGGANNNACCCAATCGAGCTTAGCTGCAACGGCAGAAGCGGGAATGCTGTGGCATGAGACGCCGTGGGCACGTATGATTTTCTTTTGCTTTGCTTCTTCGAAGGCATCCAAAAGTCGTTTACGCTCTTGCGGCCATGTTGTTCTGGTGCCGCAGTGAACAAGGAGGCTGTCGATGTAATCGACATTCAATTCCTTTCGATAACGGTCAATGACTTCGAGAGGTTTTTCGGGGGTTCCCGGCATTTTCGACTGAATGAAGAGCTTTTCTCTGGGCAGACCTTTAATCGCCTCCCGAACCATTTCATGTGTCCTGTATGACTGGGCGGTATCAATATAAGTTATGCCCTGATCGTAGGCATACCGTATAAGACGAGTGAATTTTTCCTGTCCAAGAGCCCGTTGAATACTTCCTCCTATGCTGCCGGTGCCTATGCCGAGCCTGCTGAGCTTTAAGCCTGTTTTTCCGAGTTTAACCTGATCTACAGCCGTTTTTTTGGGCTTTATCATGGCAGCCGTTTGGGCGTGGCAAGGTAAAACGATAGCACCTGCCAGAGCAGCGGTGGTTTTGATGAATTGACGTCGATTTATCGCTTTTTCATGCATTTGTGCACTCCTTCATTGAATTTCGGGCAACGATCTTCTGACAATTGCATTTATTGCTCCGTGTGTATTTACCTATATTTACTAAATTAACATTTAAAATGCAACCGTTTTTATCGACAACATTTAGGTTCGCATAGTAACCTGACGGTCCGGGTCGGCCGGTAATCAATATAGGTAATAACATTGTTTTGCTCTGAAATAGGTTCGACAAGCTCACCACAGGTTGGGTTTGTTTGGGTTTGAATTGGGTTTGTATCGTCGTTTTATTGGCTAAAATTGGGTTCGTTTTGGCTTTGTTTGGGTTTGTTTGGCTTTGTTTTTTCCTAATTGACCAAGTGTCCATTTGGTCATAATTCATTGTTAATACTTGATTTACGTTCAACTTGACTTTTTGGAATTTGGCTTTGTTTTGCATAAAAAGGTGAATTTGTAGTGCGCTCATGACATTTGTAAAGGTATCTCTACAGATGTAGAGCACTCCAAGCCAAGTGATTAATGATAAATTATTATTTATTTTTGACTGTATCTTTATATTGGGTAAAGAGTTATCTATAGTCTGAAATCCTAATCTCTAAATCCTAAATTCTAAACAAATCCAAATTACCTAAATTAAAATGTTCAAAACACTGTCTACTGAGCCAGAAAATGGGTTTTTCGTGGGCGACTTGCCCCCCGTATTCTGCCACTTCTGTGGCGATTGTAATTATACCTAACTTTGGCGGAAGGTTCAATAAAAATAAAACTTTTTTAAAAAATTCTTTACTAACCACGGATTACGCGGATTACACGGAACTTTTAAAAGACAATAATTTGCCAACTTGGTGTTCTCGGCAGTATTTGCTTGTAAAGCAAGCTTTGTCGCAAATACCTGCCTTCNNAACTTGGTGTTCTCGGCAAACTCTGCTCTAAAAGCGAGCTTTTGACGCAGAGAATTGCCTTCGTCCACAATGCCATTGAAATGGCCTTTTTTAAGCTGGCTAAAACCAAGCATTTCTACCGTAGGCCGCGATTCGCATCGTACAGTTTCACGCAGGCCCGTGAGGGCCGGAGTGAGGAAGGGAATGTAAAAATCAAAATGTAAAATGCAAAATTGTGGAGGCCCTTCGGGCGGATTTTTATTGAAAAAAAAGACAATGCGAACCGCAGGTAGAAATGCGTAGATATGCGGCTAAAAAGTGTTTCTTTAGTCGCAAAAAGTTGCAAAATGTGCAAAAATGAGCAAAAAAGTGCTCTTTTTGTCATCTGAATTTGATTTGACGGATTTGGGGGATTGGGGTATTTTAGGGGCAATTAATGACAGCGTAGAGCGTACAACGGGCAGCGAATTAGTCGTTAGTATATAGTATTCAGCATTTAGCCAGTTGAGGCCGAGACGACCGGCATTTGATTTAAATGGATTAGGTGCCCATCATTGGGTAAGGGGCAAGTGTAATTTGCTGGATCTCCGCTTACGACATGCGGGGACAAAAACGTCTGGATTCCAGCCTTCGCAGGGATTCGGGATACGGACAAGGGGAATCAAGATGTGGAAGAAAGAAGTTCTTAAGATTATTGAAAAAGCGGCCATAGATGGGGCAAAGATGCTTGACTTGTCCGGCCAGGGAATAAAGTCGCTGCCGGCCGAAATAGGAGAGCTTACAAAACTACAGTATCTCAATCTGGGCTTCAATAAATTAGCCAAACTGCCAGTGGAAATCGGAAGGCTTGCAAATCTGCAGAAGCTCTATCTGAGAGGAAATCAGCTGACGAGCGTACCTGCGGAATTGGGGAAGTTGACCAATCTGGTGGAGCTTTATTTGAGCGGAAATCAACTAACGAGTGTCACTGCGGAGTTGGGGAAGTTGACCAATCTGAAGCGGCTCTCTCTGCACGAAAATCAACTGAAGAGTGTACCTGCGGTGTTGGGGAAGTTGACCAATCTGACTCATCTTTATCTGTACGGAAATCAACTGATGAGTGTCTCTGTGGAATTAAGGAAGTTGATAAATTTGACTTTACTCAATCTGGGTAGAAATCAACTAACGAGTGTACCTGCGGAGTTGGGGAATTTGACCAATCTGGAGGATCTCTATCTGTACGAAAATAAATTGAGGAGTCTACCAGTAGAATTGGGGAGGTTGACGAAATTGGAGATACTTGATTTGAAAAACAATCCGCTGGAGTCACCACCACCTGAAGTTGTGAACAAAGGTGTCAAGGCGATAAGGGATTATTTACGACAGTTGGATAAGGCTGGGAAGGATTATCTTTATGAGGGGAAGCTTTTGATTGTAGGAGAGGCCGGGGCGGGGAAGACGTCGTTAGGGAAAAAGATAGAGGATGAGAATTATGAACTTCGTGAAGATCAGGAATCGACACCAGGGATTGATGTTATTGAGTGGCATTTTGGGATGGAGGGCGGGCATGATTTTCGGGTGAATATGTGGGATTTTGGAGGGCAGGAGATTTATCATTCGACGCACCAGTTCTTTTTGACTAAGCGGTCCCTATATGCGCTGGTTGCGGACGACCGGAAGGAAGATACGGATTTTAACTATTGGTTAAATGTGGTGGAACTATTGAGTGATAACAGCCCGGTTTTGATAGTGAAGAATGAAAAGCAGGACAGACACCGGGAGATAAACGAGAGTGCGTTGCGAGGACAATTCAGCAATATTAAGGAGATTTTGGCGACGAACTTAGCAACCAATAGGGGACTGAAGGAAATCAAGAAAGAGATCAGGCACCATATGAGCAAGCTGCCGCACGTGGGGACGGAACTACCAAAGACGTGGGTAAAGGTGCGGGAGGCGCTGGAGAAAGATAAACGAAATTATATAAGTGTGGATGAATACTTTGATATTTGCGAGCGAAATGGTTTTAAAGAGAAAAATGATAAATTACAGTTGAGCGGGTATTTACATGACCTTGGAGTGTGTCTTCATTTTCAGGATGATATGCTGCTGAGGAAGACAGTGATACTTAAGCCGGATTGGGGGACGGATGCGGTTTATGAGGTCCTACATAACGTAGGAGTTATGAAGAACAAGGGGCGATTCAGCCAGTCGGATGTTGATAAAATATGGGCCGAGCCGCGGTTTGCGGGTATGCACGCGGAGCTACTACGGTTGATGATTAACTTCAAGCTTTGTTATGAGATAAAGGAAACCGGGGAATATATCGCGCCGGAGCTACTGACGAAGAATCAGCCAGGGTATGATTGGGACGAGGGAAAAAATCTTATTCTGCGTTATACATACGAGTTTATGCCGAAGGGGATTGTGACGCAGTTTATTGTGGGGATGCATCCATTTATTGTCGACCAAGATTTGGTGTGGCGAGAGGGGGTCATCCTTGAGAAAGACGAGACGAGGGCGGAGGTTATAGAGAATTACGGGAAGCGAGAGATAAGGATTCGGGTGGTGGGTATGCATCGGAAGGAGCTTATGACTATTGTTACATATGAGCTTGACAAGATTCACGATACGTACAAGCGGTTGAAACACAGTAAATGGATCCCGTGTAATTGTGAGGTTTGTAAGGGGAGTCAGGAGCCGCATTTTTATCAATATGATACGCTTCGGGACTTTATGAGCAAGGGGTACTATAAGATACAGTGTCAGAAGAAGCCGGATGAAATGGTAAATGTGCGGGGGCTGATCGATGATGTGATGGTTCTGACGAGAGTAAAAGGCACAGAGAAGCGGTTTCGGATTGCGTTATCTTTTTCGGGAGAGCGGAGGAAGTATGTCGGGAAAGTGGCGGAGAGCCTTGTTGGAGAGTTTGGGGAGGAACAGGTTTTTTACGATAAGAATTTCGAGGCAGAATTGGCCCGGCTGGACCTTGATACGTATCTGCAGGGGATATATCACGACGATTCGGAATTGATTGTCGTTTTCCTCTGCGCTGAATATGAGAAGAAAGAATGGTGCGGACTGGAGTGGCGCGCGATAAGGGACCTTATCAAGAAAAAGAAGGCGTGGGAGATAATGTTTGTGCGATTTGATGATACGGAAATTGCGGGCATGTATTCAATCGACGGTTATGTGAGCGCGGAGGGGCGAGAGCCTGAGGAAGTGGCGGAGCGTATCATTGAAAGGTATCGAATGAATGAACAAAGGCTCAGGGATGAGAAGCGGGGAAGACGATAAGGGAAAGAGAAATCAAAGATTAAAGTGTCAACGTTGTTTTATTGTTCCCTTCGGCATTGCTCAGGGTAAACTCCCAAGATGCGGATAAAGTGAACTATTATGACATGGCCGACAGATTACTGGCCTTAGATAATCAGATCGGTAGTGAAAATCTCAGCTATGATTATAGCTACAACAACGTAGGAAACAGGCTTACTATGCTGGTTAATGGCAC
>JAABXR010000081.1:21918-22192 GCA_011776225.1 Phycisphaerae bacterium | reverse complement strand
CCAAAAACACTACAGAACCATCTCGGCTCAAAAATTTTCCCACAATCGTTGGGACGATTATATAGCAATAGCAATATTGCATTTTGGGCAGAGATTTCCTACAATACAGTGTATGAGAAGAAGGAGATATGTTTGAAATGAAGATCTGCTGGAAAACTTGTCTAATAGTAGCTATTTGGCTCATCCCACAAACTTCAATGGCATTTTCTCCTTATAAACTTAAGCTCTACCCGCTAATTTTTCTGAATATATATTATAACAACAATACTTGTGA
>JAABXR010000081.1:0-21837 GCA_011776225.1 Phycisphaerae bacterium | reverse complement strand
AGGCAGGCGAAAAAAAGGGCCCCCGTGGAATGGGTGAAGGGAAAACCCGGGGGCTTGTCTTTCCACCACCGTATCAAGGAATACGAGTAAATCCGGTATTTGTTCCGGCAAAAAGGTGTGAGGACCGGATTTTCAGGGTTTATGGGGGCTTTTTTGTGATTTTGAAAAAAACTTGAACAGGGGTAATTAGTTGGTTATAATCCTTCGGCCTTAGAAATTACTGGTTTAACCGCAACAGGCTGGGTGGATGAGCCTTTGCGGTTTATCTTTGGCCTGCGTTTTGTGATTTGTTGCAAAACGGTCACCCTGGAAAAAACAGGGATAATTAAAGAAAATTGGAACGACCGGGAGTAAATGGAAATGAATTCTTGCGTAATCGGTTTGCAGTGGGGCGACGAGGGCAAAGGCAAGATAGTTGATATCCTTGCCGAGAACAGCGATATAGTGGTACGCTACAGCGGCGGTGCCAACGCCGGGCATACGGTAGTGGTAGGCGATACGAAATTTAAGCTGCACCTTTTGCCGAGCGGATCGGTGCGGCCAGGTACAACATGCGTAATCGCAAACGGCGTGGCTGTTGACCCGCAGGTCCTTTTAGAGGAAATTGAGACACTCGGGCAACAGGATATTACACTAAACGGGCGGCTCTTTATCAGTGGAAACGCACACTTAGTGATGGATTATCATAAAAAAGAGGACCAGCTGCGGGAAGAGTCATTAGGTAAGAACAAACTCGGGACGACCGTTCGAGGTATCGGGCCTTGTTATTCGGATAAAGTAGGCAGAAGCTATGCTGTGCGTATGGATGACCTGGCAGATCTTGAGAATCTCAAGGTCAAGCTACAAGCCATTGTGGACTACAAGAACAAGGTATTTTCAGCTCTTTATGATGCGGTGCCGATAAGCGCCGATGAGCTATTCGATAAGTGTAAAGTTTATTCAGAGAAACTTTCGCCGTTTAGGACGAATACGACGCAATTTCTTCATAAAGCAATTGCCGACGGCAAGTCAATCCTATTCGAGGGGGCTCAGGGCTCGCTTCTGGACCTGGACCACGGGACGTTTCCATTTGTGACGAGTTCTAATTCGAGCTCCCTTGGAATGCCGGCCGGGTGTGGAGTACCGGCTAAAACAGTTGACAAGTTCATCGGTGTAATCAAGGCATATACAACAAGGGTCGGCGCCGGGCCCTTCCCCGCCGAGCAGGACAACGATATCGGGCAATACATCCGTGACAGGGGACAGGAATACGGAACGACAACAGGGCGGCCCCGCCGTTGCGGCTGGTTCGACGCGGTCCCGGTATCCTACGCGATAACCATCGGGGCAATCGATTGTATCGCGTTGATGCATCTGGACACACTTTCGGGTTTAAAAGAACTAAACATCTGCAAGGCATATGAAATCGACGGAGAACAAACCCGCTTTTTCCCGACAAACGCGGCCCAACTTTCACGGGCGACGGCCGTTTATGAAACCGTGCCGGGTTGGGAGGAGGAGATTACAGAGGTAAGCGACTTCAACGATTTGCCTGAGAACGCTCAAAACTATGTTTGCCGGGTCGAAGAAATGACTGGAAAACCAGTTACCATGATTGGTGTGGGACCAAAACGAAGTCAGACAATATTCAGATAAACTAAATCGAAAAATTAAAACCTTTTTAGTTCAAAATAGTATTTTTTGTTAATTGTTAGATGAAGAGCTTCGAAGAGAAACTTGAACACACGGCCGAGCGTCTCGGTCTTAGAATCGAACAAATTCCCCGCCATATAGCGATAATAATGGATGGAAACGGCCGATGGGCGCAGAAAAAAGGTCTGCCCCGAGCCGAAGGTCATCGCCAGGGCGGAAAGACGGTCGAGGAAATAGCGCAGTGCTGCGTGGACTTTGGGATCGAATCCCTGACGATTTACTCTTTCAGTATGGAAAACTGGGAAAGACCCAAAGAGGAAGTCAATACGCTTATGCACCTCTATGCCCAATACCTTGTTGGTATTCGGTCGACGGTAATGAAAAACAACGTAAAGCTGATTCACCTGGGTCGATTGACGCACCTGCCAGCAGCGGTTAAAAAGGAGCTTGCAAAGACCATAGAAATGACGTCGGGCAATACAGGGATGATACTTGCGCTGGCTTTGAACTACGGGGGCAGAGCTGAAATCGTAGACGCAGCAAAAAAGATTGCCCAACAATACAAAAAAGGTCACCTTGGGCTGGAAGAAATCGACGAAGATTGCATCAGCCGACACCTTTACACGGCAGGTCTGGCCGAACCGGACCTTTTGATACGAACGGCAAACGAAATGCGAATCAGCAACTTTTTGCTCTGGCAAATTTCATACAGTGAATTCTACGTTACCAAAACTTTCTGGCCTGACTTTACGAAAACGGATTTGGAACAAGCGATATTAGCCTACTCAAAACGCAACCGGCGCTTCGGCACTATCAAAAGCGCATCTTGTGGATCGTAAAACCTATCCGGAACGAAATACAAGACACGAGAGATTATGCTCAAACACAGACTGCTTTATGGCACATTAATGACTTTGGTCTTTACCGGCATTGTCATTTTCGACGGATGGCTAGACAGCTCATTGACCGCTTCGGCCGAGGATGACAAGACCACCCAGGGGACTCTTCTTTGTATTCTTATTGCCGGCCTGATAATTCCTGCACAGTTCGAACTGGCCAAGTTAGCCAAGGCGAAAAACCTGATGATATTTACGCCTGTTACAATCATCGCCTCGATCCTGTTTGCAGGCAGCTGGTATTGGCTGCAGCTTATTGAAATTCAGCCCATGATTTATCTTTTTTTGGTCTCAGTTTTTTCGCTATGGGCACTGCTTTTATATCAATATTTTCGATTCGGCGTTTCAGGTGTAATTGCCAACTGCGGGGCAGGATATTTTTCTATTATTTATACAGGACTTTTCAGCGCCTTCGTAGTGGGGATTCGAGTGGACTTTGGTGTATGGTGGCTGCTGATGTTTATTTTTGTCGTAAAGTTTGCAGATATAGGGGCTTACACAATCGGAGTTTTGTTCGGCAAGCATAAATTCTCCCCTAAAATCAGCCCCGGCAAGACATGGGAAGGCATGGGCGGGGCGGTTGCGGCTGCGGTAATAGTCAGTTTTCTCTTTGGAGCAGGTTGTGATATAATGGGGTGGTTGCCGGCTGTAATCTTTGGAATCTTTATTGCCTTTACGGGACAGTTGGGCGACCTGGTAGAATCTATGATGAAACGTGATGCAGAGACAAAAGATTCATCGAATAAAGTGCCGGGATTCGGAGGAATTCTGGACATCATAGATTCACCGCTTTTTTCGGCACCTTTTGCGTATCTTTTTTTTACGTTGGCGGTTGTCAAATAGGGGAAGACATTGGAAGTAACGATACAATTAGATTCAGCCCAGAAGCTGCCTGAATTGTTTGGCGCCGCCGATAGTCACCTTCGCATTCTACGCCAATCTCTGGGGATTAAAATCACGGCACGGAAGTCAAACTTAATAATCACAGGGAAGGAAACAGATGTAAACAGGGCGGCCGAAATTATCGACAGAATGCAAAAACACTTAATCAAACACAACTCTCTGACGGCCGAAGATGTAAACGGTTTTATCGCCCGAGGCAGCTCAACACAAACGGCCGAGACAGTTAAGGCCATTACAGTGTATTCGGGCAAAAAGGTGATTGAGCCGACGACCAAGGGCCAGCTAAAATATATTGAAGCGATGCTGGCCAACGATCTGACGTTTTGTATAGGTCCGGCAGGTACGGGAAAAACATATCTTGCGGTTGCCGTTGCGGCCTCGATGCTCAAGAAAAAACAAATCAGGAGAATTGTTCTTGCCCGTCCGGCCGTGGAGGCCGGTGAAAAACTCGGATTTCTGCCGGGTGATATCCAGGCAAAGGTAAATCCCTATCTTCGGCCACTTTTCGACGCCCTCGAAGATATGATGGACTTTTCACAGATGAAAAAATTCATGGAGCTTGATATTATCGAAATCATCCCGCTTGCCTTCATGAGGGGAAGAACGTTAAACCAGGCGGTCATTATCTGTGACGAAGCTCAAAACACGTCTCCTCTTCAAATGTTAATGGTCTTGACAAGACTTGGGCACGGCTCGAAAATGATAATAACCGGTGATATAACTCAGATTGATCTTGAACAAGGACAGAAAAGCGGCATGGTTGAAGCCATTGAAATACTACATCGCATCAAGGGAATTTCGTGCGTTAAGTTAACACGCAGAGACATTGTACGACATCGATTGGTTCAAAATATCGTGCGTGCATACAAGAAAATTCAAGAGCCGAAAGGTAAGAGGAGAAGAGAAAACGCATAGTTTTTGTTGTTTTTTCTATTTAGTGTATAAGGAAATATAAATGCGGTTGTTTAAGAAAACAAGTCCACGACGCAATCAGGTCCGCAAGAACATTTCGGCCGCACCTTTCCTTCAAATAAGCCGTTTTGCCACCGCCGACAGTTTAATTTCGGCCCTTCTGTGGCTTGTTTTCGTGGCACTGTGCGTGTTAATTCTTTCCTTCGAACAGATTCGTGATCAGTTTTATCGTGACCTTGTGCCGACAATTATCATAGTATCGTTGATTTCTTTAGCGGCCGCATTCTATATCTATCAATACCAGATTCGTATTATAAAAAGACACATCAGGGCCCTGATATTGTGCGGGCTGTTTATTTTATTGCTTGCCACAACAAAACTTGGCATCTTCCTGACACAAGGGCAGACTTCCTGGGCGACGGGTACGGCCGTTACGGCAGCAATCATTTTGACAATCGCCTATGACCAGCGTTTTGCAATAGGTATGAGTATTTTTTATGCAGTATTAGCCTGTTTTGCATCAGGAGGTCAGCAAGACATAGCGTTGTTCTTAACGATGTGTACCGGCATCTTCACGTGCTGCTTTTCGTTGAAGGAGATACGCACTCGGATGAAACTTCTCGAGGTAAGCACGCTGGCAACAACAATGGTATTCATAATGGTTCTTTCTTTGGACTATCTTGCAGAAAAGCCGACCGCTGATATGTTTAAGAACGCAGGGTGGCACGCGCTGGCAACCTTTCTGGTGGGCCTGTTCATACAAAGCCTGCTTCCTGTTATCGAAAAGATATTTCGAATAGCGACAAGTATGACGCTGCTTGACTATTCCGATGCCAATCAACCACTGTTGAAAAGGCTTGCGATGGAGGCGCCGGGGACATTCAGCCACAGTCTTTTACTTGGTTCAATCGCCGAGGCCGCCGCCGAGGCCATCGATTGCAACGGGCTTTTGTGCCGTGTTGGAGCTTATTACCACGATATCGGGAAAATCAATAAGCCGAGCTATTTTGTTGAAAATGAAATAGGGTCCACGAGTCGTCATGTTGAGCTTTCTCCTGCCATGAGCCAATTGATAATCGTCGGACACGTCAAAGACGGGATAGAAATGGCCAAGGAATATGGCCTGCCGGCCGTGCTGCGACAGTTCATTGAAACCCACCACGGGACAACGCTTATCGAATATTTTTACAGCGAGGCCAAAAAGAAACAGGATGAAAAACAGTCGCCGCCTTCCGAAAGCGAATTCAGATACGCCGGGCCAAAACCCCGCACAAAAGAAGCTGCAATCGTTATGCTCGCCGACACCGTGGAAGGTGCGGTCAGATCCATGCATGGAGAATTAACCCCAACGAAAATCGAAGCCGCGGTGCATAATATGTCCATGAAACGTCTTCAGGACGGTCAATTCGATGAATGCGAACTGTCGCTTAGGGAATTAAGCCAGATCGAGGCCAGCATTTCGAAGACACTTGCCGCGCATCATCACGGCCGAGTTGCATATCCAAAAGCACCGGACGAACCACAGGAAACAAAACCTCAATCTCACCAGAACAATCACAAAAACCACTAACCATTATGGGCCACGCCAACCAGGAACAAGATATAATCGTTCAAATTACCAAAAGTTTCGATGGGCCGGATGTCGATTTTTCCAAGCTAACCAAACTTGTCAAAGGCGTGTGCTCTCGATTCAGGGTCTCGAAGGCGACCGTAAGTATCGCAATAGTGGGTGATGGAGAAATACGTAGATTAAACAAAGAGTTTCTAAGCTGCGACCGCCCTACCGATTGTTTGAGTTTCGATTTGTCGGACGAGAGCAGCCGCTCCAAGACCAGTAAATTATTCGAGCTTGTGGTTAACGGCGAAAGGGCGCAAAAAGAAGCGAAATTACGAGGTCATTCGGGCGAAGCCGAACTGGCACTTTACGTTACCCACGGCCTTCTGCACAACCTTGGATTTGATGACCGCACAAAGGCAGAGGCCGAAAAAATGCATGATACAGAAGACGAAATTTTACAACAACTCGGATACGGATTGGTATATAATAAGAACGAAACAGCACTGTGATTACCGCTGTTTAAATTTTACGTTAAATTAATTGAAAGGATCCAAGTGAGTCTTGGCTGGATTGTGTTTTTTATCTGCGTTCTCGCCGGGTGTGCGTTTTTTTTCTCCGTTAACGCCTCGGCGCTTAGGATATTTTCATTAGCAAAATTACAGGATGCGTTCAAATCGGCAAAGAAAGAACACCAGATCGATGGGCTGGTGGAAAACACTGAAAAACTGATTTTGACCTGCTCCCTATATCGTCTCATCACGAATTGCTGCATTCTGCTGCTATTGCTTCATGTCTTCGTTTCGCTGCGTGAACAAGGTCCTCAAATCAGCGACTATCTGCTTACATTTATTATTGCGTCCGTGTTATTTTCAATATTCAGCCTGGCCACGCCTTACGCGTGGGCAAAGTATGCAGGCGAAAAAATCCTGTCGCGAACGTACAAATTTCTGATGCTCTCTGCCACTGTGGCAACGCCTGTTCTTTACGTCTTTGGCTTGTACGACAGCCTTGTGAAGCGATTGGCCGGCGTTGGGCAAACAACACCCGAAGAGGAACAGGAAGAAAAACAGGAAGAATTTCTGACCGACCTTGAGCAGCACAGGATAGATGGCGTAGTCGACAAAGAGGAGCAGGAGATGATTGAAAGTGTGCTGGAACTGGACGAGACCACTGCAGATGAGATTATGACACCCCGCACGGACATTGCAGCGGTCGAAGTAAACTCGGACCTTCAGGCAATCCTTGATACCATCACGAGCGTCGGGCATACGCGTGTGCCGGTCTATGAGGAAAATATTGACAAGATAATCGGGATGATTTACGCCAAGGACCTGTTGACGGAAATTGGAAAAAAGCCCGGGGACTTCAAGCTTAGAACAAAAATGAGAGAGGCTTATTTTGTACCTGAAACAAAGCCGCTTCGTACTCTTCTGCACGAATTCCAGAATCAAAAGCTGCACATAGCCGTTGTACTCGATGAATACGGCGGGACAGCGGGAATAGTGACATTAGAGGACATCATCGAGGAACTTGTCGGGGAAATAGCAGATGAATACGAAGAAACACCGCCAAAGCCCGTAAAGAAAATCGACCAAAATACCATTGAGGCCGATGCCAGAACATACGTCGACGACCTCAACGACCAGTTTGAATTGAATCTGCCGGAAGATGAGGACTACGACACTATCGGCGGCTTCGTCTTCTCGCACTTAGGCTATATTCCCAAAACCGGAGAGAGCTTCGAATACGAAAATCTGAAATTCACTATCGCATCCGCTGAAGCCAGAAGAATAAAACGTGTTAAAATAGCCAGGACCGAAAAGCCTCAGTCATAAATCCTGTTAAGATATACAGTATCGTTCAATGGGCTTTAAGCTCGTATAGGGAATTCCGTTTATAGTGAGTAAATCGACAATCTTTAAGTATACGAAATAAGCGTCCTGCAGCGGACTTTTGTGCAAGAGGAAAAATCAAGAGAAAGGGCAAAAACAAAAAGGAGAAAAAATGCTGACCAAGGACTTTGCCATTTGCATACGCGCGTCAGACTTCTCCGAAACATCCCAGATCGTAACGTTTTTTACGAGGGCGAGCGGTAAAATCAGGGCCATAGCCAAGGGTTCCAAACGTCAAAAATCATCATTCGACGGTGCCATCGAATTATTTTCACACGGTAAAATCGTTTTCGCCGATTCAAGCAAGAAAAAACTGGTTACGCTGACCGAATTTGAACAGGAGGGCGGCCTTACACACCTGAGCAAAAACCTTTTTGCCTTCAACTGCTGTCTGCTTGCCATCGAGCTTCTGAACACTCTGACAAACGATTACGACCCTCACACCGATCTTTTCGACAGTTTCCTGCAATTTCTGCAAAATACCAACGAGCTACAGGCAACGCGCATCGAGAAACGAGAAACACTTGCCCTTCTCATACTATTTCAGTTGTCTCTGCTGAAAGAAGTCGGATTGCAGCCGATTTTAAGTCACTGTGTGAACTGCAAAAGTAAACACGAGAGACGAGAGACGAGAAACGAGATATATTTCAGCAACTCGGCTAATGGGCTTGTTTGCCGAGACTGTGAGGGGATCTATCCTGACAGGATTAGAGTGGGCAAACATGCCGCCGGATGCCTGACGAATTTGAAGATGCTCGCCGGTTCGAATGAAAAAACGCTGAATGAAGTCGAAAAGATTTTACTCCACCACTTCACCCACCTATCCGGGTGTTCGCCCAAACTGGCAAAGTATATATTAGAAAACCTGAAGGCCTGAGAGCTTTAGCTTCTTATGGGATATCTATCCTTTTGCATACCTGTGGTTATGACAAATACAAATAAAGCCACAAAAAACCACAGAGCCATCACGGACAGTATCAGACAATCATCAGCAAACCCACCCAACTGAAACCTTGTTCCAAAAGTACTGTTTTTCAAAAAATCCTGATAACGGCCGGGTACATAGAACAGCAAAAACAGACACAGCAGACTCCAAAGAGCAAGTAAAAAACATACCAGTGTTGACCTTGTTCTCTTTATACGCCTGCGCTTGCGAGGTGAAGGTTTAGAAGTAAGTGCGCTTTCGAACTGCTCGTCTTCAAGAGTAGAAGCCGGAGTTTCTATCAGGTCCCGGAGATTGCCAGGTTTTTTGTATTTTTCAGGCTTCTTTGGTTCCTGAGGCCGGTTGGATTGGGAACGCCCCATCCTTTTGTGGACACCTATATTTTTTTTCGGCTGCGGGACATCCTCGAATTCCTGGTATTCGGCAAAATCCTCAGACTCCGGTGTCTTGAGTACATCGTAGAGCTTTTTGCGCTTCTGGGGTTGTTGATATTCCTTGGATTCCGTGAGCTCTTCGGATTCCTCCTGCTCCATAGAGTCCAAGACTTTATCTTCTTCCAAAACATTCTCAGGTTCTTCAGTTTCCGGTAGTTGTTCGGATTCCGGTGTTACCAGAGACTCTAATATTTCGGGATCCTCCAGGACTTCCTGAGGTTTTTCGGTTTCCAAGGAATCAAATATATCTGTGGTTTCCTTTAGTTGCTCAGGCTCCTGCAGTTCCTTAATCTCTTCGGATTTGGGGGTCCATATAGATTCCAGAGCTTCTTTTTCTTCGAGTATTTCCTGAGGCTCTCGCAGTTCCGGGAGATCGGGAATTTCTTCAGGTTCAGGTACCTCTATGGATTCGGAAACTTCTTTGCTTTCCTCTACTCCTTGTGGTTCCTGAGGCTTCGGAGGTTCCAAAGCATCCTGAGGTTTTTCCGTCTCCCGGAGTAACTTTAACCCCAAGACCTTCTGAGGCTCCTGCGGCTCCTTAATCTGTTCGGATTTGTCGGTTACCAGAGATTCTAATATATCCGTATCTTCCAGGTCTTCCTTGGCATCTTTGGATTCCTGTTCTTCCTGAGGTTCCCAGGCTTGAAGTGATCCAAAGATATCTACAGTTTCCTTTGCTGCCTCAGGCTCCTGGGGTTCCGTAACTTCTTCGGGTTCCAAAGGCTTTATAGATTTGAATGTATCAGTACTTTCCATGTCCTGGAGAGGTTGCTCTGTGTCCTGTAATTCCTGGTCCTGTGTGGTTACCTGACGCAGTTTCTTATCACAGACTTCGCAGACAATCCGACCTTTGCAGATATAAGCCTGTTCACCAATACCGATTATACCACTGCATTCTTCGCAAATTTCTTCTTTCATATCTTCAAACCCTATCCTCAGCACCGGCAGAGGTGTTCACGTTTTCTTCAATTATCGGCTGTCCTTATCAAACAACCCTGCTTTTTCAGAATCGGCTTTCTTCCTATGGAACTTGAGCCCTAAATGTTTATCGGCCTCTTTTGTAATTTCTCTACCCCTCTTTGTACGCCTTAAAAAGCCGATTTGCAACAGATACGGCTCAACGACATCTTCGAGTGTATCCCTTTCCTCGCCGAGCGTTGCCGCGATGGCGTCAATTCCGGCCGGTCCCCCGTCATATACATTGTGCAACGCACGTAAAAAGGCCCTGTCCAGCTCATCGAGGCCCAGCGAATCTATCTGCTCCATCGCCAGCGCTCTTTCGACAATATCTATACTAAGAACCCCTGTGCCTTTAACCTGGGCATAATCCCGTACCCTCTTCAACAACCGGTTTGCCACCCGCGGCGCGCCTCGGGACCGCCCCGCTATCAGTTCGAGCGTTCCTTGTTCGCACTTCAATTGCAGCAAATTCGCCGACCTTTTCAGTATCGCCGTGAGCTCCGGGCCGGTGTAAAAATCCAAATGATACAACATGCCAAACCGACCACGAAGGGGAGCACTAAGCAATCCGGCCCGCGTCGTCGCCCCGATCAAAGTAAAACGCTTTAGGGGAAAGTTTATCGTCTTGGCGTGCAGACCGCTGTCAACGGTAAAATCAACCCTGAATTCCTCCATGGCAGGATAAATAAACTCTTCAACCGGTGTACTGAGCCTGTGAATCTCATCGATGAAGAGAACATCACCTGTGTTTATATTACTCAAAAGGCCCATCACGTCACCGGCCTTTACGAGAGCCGGGCCAGATGAACCGCGGAGCCTCGCCCCCATCTCGTTGGCTACAACATTAGCCAGCGTAGTCTTGCCAAGCCCGGGGGGGCCGTAAAACAGGATATGCTCCAGAGGCTCAGACCTTTGTTTGGCCGCTTCTATGGCGATTTCCAGCTTTTCCCTGACGTTGCACTGGCCAATACATTCATCCAAAAACTTCGGTCGAAGTGAGACGTTAAAGCTCTCTTCGGCCTCATTCAAAGACTGTCCACTTATAACTCTGCCTATTGCCATAATATGAAAACTAAAAAATTAAGGTGCAAAACTAATAACCACAACTCAAAATTTCAAACTCTTAGACTTCCACACCCTGTTTCAACCTGTAAACCAGGGGGACCAGCTCTTCAGCGGTCTCTATCTCAGGATGTTTATGAGAAGCCAGTTCAATCAATTCCATCGCGTCGGCCCTTTTCTCGCCCCAGGCGATAAGTATCTCCAGGGCCTCGGCTTCAAATGGCTTTAAACTCACCTGGGCAGGCCTTGCCGGCTCTGCCCCAGCGGCAAAAGTCTGCAGCTTGCCTTTCAATTCGGCGATAATCTGCTGGACCATTCTCTTACCCACTCCCGGAAGTGAAATCAGGGTCTTGTCATCGGCGTTCTCAATCGCGGCCGCTATAGTAGATATCGGGATACTGAGCGAGCGCAACCCCTTTTTTATACCCATTCCTTTGACGCTGATAAATTTCGTAAAAAAATCCCTTTCGCCGGCATTCAAAAAACCGACCATCCTGGGTATCAGATTCCCTCCGCCCGGCGTTCCCTCGTAGTATTGCATCGTGCAAAGGGTAATATCGGTGCCGATTTTATCAGACAACGCGCTTACGCAATAGCCGGGCAGCATCAGCTCATACCCGATTGCCCCGACCTGCACCAGGGCGATATCGCTGTCCAGCTTGATAAGTTTTCCTTCGATCCTCGCTATCATATAGTCTTATAATTGCCAGTTCGCCCATGCGGACGCGGTCTTTTCATTTCTATTTATCCTCCGGTTCCACCAAGGATTTTCTATATTCTATAGACAGTAACAAGTATCCGTAGAATCATCAAGCGAAAATATCTCTATTTCTTCAGCACCCGGTACTATATAGACAAAATTATCAATTGTTAATGAGTTCTATATCCAATTTTCTGAATTCTTATCAATTTATCGGGCTTCGGCTTCGAATCTCTACCGGGCCGTAAGCTGCGAATTCATTTTGAGCATAAGTTTTGAATCTTCAGAGCGACTATGGTATCTTAAGAACCGATAAACCAGGCATCGCAGGCGATGCAAAAGCTTTTGTTAAATTATAGGTAAAACGGAATGCCTGTCAGCGACGAATACTTAACGTATGTAATCGATCAACTCGAATGTATAGGCCCCGTACAGGCCAAACGAATGTTCGGCGGGGCAGGGCTGTACTTTGAGGACCTGTTCTTTGCCCTGGTTGCAGATGACGTCCTGTATTTCAAGGTCGACGATTCCAACCGCGCTGACTATGAGTCTGCCGGGATGAGACCTTTCCAGCCGTTCCCCGATAAACCTTACGTGATGCAATATTATGAAGTGCCGATAGAAGCCCTCGAAAACCGGGAAAACTTATACGGTTGGGCCCGAAAAGCCCTTGACGTGGCCGAGCGAAAAGCAGACGAGTAAATCCAACCAGACCCCACCCGCTAATGAACCTAAAATTTCGCCGTGCTACTTATCGAATTTGCACAACAGATTGCCGCGGCTATGGCATCGGCCACATCGGCCGGCTCAGGAAGAGCGGGTAAAGACAGAATAGTCTGAATTGTCCTCTGGATTTGTTCTTTAGAGGCTCTGCCGTTTCCGGTGATTGACTTTTTGATGCGTGTTGCGCTGAAGCTTTTGACCTCAATCCCGGCCTGTGCACACTTTTGCAGAATGACTCCTCTTGCGTGGCCCATCAATATTGCTGTCCTCGGGTGAGAATAATGGGCGTATAATTCTTCAACAGCGACGATGGCCGGGTGAAAACTCTTCAGGAGTGATTCAGTATCGGCGGCTATCCTGTTGAGCTTTTGTTCTATGGCCAAGCCGCTGTCCGTGCGAATAATCCCGGCTTCTATCAAACTCTCTTTATCCTGCCCAATCTCCAAACAGGCATACCCACAGACCTGCAAACCCGGATCGATACCGAGTATTCTCATTTGGTCCTCCATGTGGTAAAATCCTGCTTATCTTCGAGCACTATTCCGATTTCATCGAGCCTTGCACGAAGCTCATCGGCCTTTTCAAAATCCTTATTTGCTCGGGCCCTGTTTCGCTGCTGAATCACAATATCAACGAGCTTTTCCACCACCTCATCGTCATCGGCCCCGGCCTGAGGATATTCATCTCTTACGATGCCCAGAACATCACCACCCAGCCGGTCAAAAAGAACATCGATCAGGTTAAGAGTGCCCACGTTTGCATTGTCGTCTTCGAGCAGTGACTGAGTCAGTCGAACAAGCTCAAATAAAACCGACAGCGCAACAGAAGTATTTAAATCGTCATTCATTGCCGTCTCAAATTTTACTCTCAATTGTTTGAGCTGCTTTGACATCGTTTTATCAGCCTGCCCTTCTACCGCGGTGGCCATTTTCTTTCGCACCGCTTTGACGGCTTCGGTTATTTTCTGATAGCCGCTTTGTGCAGCAAACAAGGCGGCATCCGAAAAATCCAAGGGACTTCTGTAATGGCTGTTTAAAATCAACTGCCTAACCGCCATGGGATCATAATCCCTTGTTAATCTTTCATGCGCGCCGGAAAACGCCTGCTTGAGAGTGATAAAATTATTCAGGCTCTTGCCCATTTTTTGATTGTCAACGGTAACCATATTATTGTGCATCCAGAACCGCACGAACTGCACACCGTTGGCCGCTTCCGACTGGGCGATTTCGCAGTCGTGATGGGGGAACTGGTTTTCGAGACCTCCGCCGTGGATGTCGATCGTCTTGCCGAGATATTTCATACTCATTACAGAACATTCGAGATGCCAGCCTGGGAAGCCGGGCCCCCATGGACTCGGCCATTGCATAATGTGGTTTGGCTCGGCCTTTTTCCATAATGCAAAATCAGCGGGCGCCTTTTTATCAGGTGATACCTCAACCCGGACACCCTCCAACATTTCATCGAGATTTCTCCTCGAAAGCTTTCCATAGTCGGCGAATTTCGCGACCTCGAAATAGACCGAGCCGTTGACCTCGTAGGCATAGCCCTTTTCGAGGAGCGTCTTTACCATCTCTATCTGCTCAATGATGTGTCCGGTGGCCCTAGGAGAGATATCGGGGCGCCGGCAATTTAACCGGTCCATATCCTCAAAGTAACTTCTCGTATAGTCCTCGGCCAGGGCCATTGGGTGCTTCTTTTCCTTTTTGGCCGCGACGACGAGCTTGTCCTCCCCCTCATCCGCATCATCGGTCAAATGGCCCACATCGGTTATGTTCTGGACGTAAGTAACACTGTATCCGAGATAGCGGAGGTATCGAACCAGTATGTCAAAGCTGACATAACTTTTTGCATGGCCCAAATGCGGGTGGCCGTAGACGGTTGGGCCGCAGACGTAGATTCCAACTCGGCCTTCCTCCAGCGGCTTGAATTCCTCTTTTCTTCTCGTAAGACTGTTATAAATTTTTAATCCCATTTTTCAAATTGCCTTTCGAGGCTAACCGATAGAAACCTGACCGGTTAAAAATACAGCCCCTTTTACGCCTAATGATATAATCGGTCGTCATAAAATGTCAGAATAACCTATAAAACAGGCTTTTTCAAAAAAGAGAGTATATCTGATTTGTTTGCTGCTGCAAGGGAGAATTCGTATCTCGTGACCCGTACCTCGTATTTAGCCGTATGGGACCTTCGGCGGCGTTTTTTTGATATTGACGAATTAGGGGATTTTGCTTATGATTTGGGATGTAAGAGAAAATACAGCCTCGCGAATGCCGGATGCTCGATATTGGTGAGAGGTGATTGATAATTGGTGCCGACTTGTTATTGGCCCCTTGCCCATTCGACTTCGCTCAGAACAAACCCTTCGCAGGGAAGATTAGCGGAGAGTCAGCCAAGAGATGAAAGACCTGAATCATAAGAAAATACGAGAGTCAAAAGGATATTTGACGAAAATGCCTCTTGTAGCTCTGGTCACAGCGAATATAGTTCCTCTCTGGGGTGTGTTGTTTCTTAACTGGGATGCATTCTATATCGTAATTTTGTACTGGTCCGAAAACCTTGTGATTGGTTCTTACAACATTGTCAAGTTGATGCTGGCACAGCCGCTTAGCCAATGCGAGCAAAAGAATTTGATTGAAGAAAAAGCGAAGAAACCGTCCCTCTGGGCAACAGGTGTTTTGTTCCACATCAGCAAGCTCCTTTATATACCTTTCTTTGCGTTTCACTTCGGTGCATTTACGGCTGGCCACGGTTTCGCCGTGATGATGATGTTTGGAAAGGGCGATGCAGGCTTTGGTCAAATAATCCAGAACGATCAGGTATGGCCCTGTTTTTTGGTGTTTATTCAACTGTTGTTTCTCGTGGTAAAGAACGTATATTCGACCATACCGATAAATATGAAATACTGTATAGTGGCGTTGTTTGTCAGTCATGGAGTATCATTTGTGTACCACTATTTATACCGAGGTGAGTACAAAACGGCACGACTGGAAACACTGATGGGTCAGCCTTATTCGAGAGTTGTGTTAATGCAAATAGCGATTATAGGGGGCGGTTTCGTGTCCGGGGCTATTGGTTCACCTGCCGGTTTACTTGTAATGCTGGTGGTCGTCAAGATAATTATCGACATCAAAATGTACTTGCGGCAACACAGGATAGAGCAAGGGCACACTACAAAGAACGATTATACGGATTAAATGTTTGAAAAATGGATTTCCACCCGCCGTTCGGATAGGGAGTAAGCCTGACGGGAATGACATTCTTGTATTGTTGTTTCAGAGGGTTCTTTTGTATTTTCGTTTTAAGAGTGCTATTGCAGTTGCGGCTATCGCCTCGCCTTCACCTATTTCGCCGAGGCCTTCGTTAGTCTTTGCCTTGACGTTTACAGCGTTAAAATCAATGCCAAGGAGGCTGGCGATGCAACGTTTTATCTGAGGCTTTACGGAGCCGAGATAAGGCTCCTCGGCGTGTATTATTAAATCTATATTCACAATTTCCCAACGCTGTTCGGAGAGCTTTTCCTTAACAACAAATAAAAACTCCTTGCTGTCTGCATCTTCCCACTTCGGTTCGGTATCGGGAAAGTGAGTTCCTATATCGCCCATCCCGGCCGCACCGAGAAGCGCATCGACGACAGCGTGCAGTGCAACGTCGCCGTCGCTGTATCCTGCGAGGCCGTCGGCATCGGGGATATAAACGCCTCCGAGCATGAGTCTGCGTGTTTCATCGACGCAGTGGATATCAGTTCCGATACCCGTTCGATATTCGTGGTCGTGTTCTTCAATCACAATTTTCCCTTTGTGCTGGGGACGTCGGTTCCGGTGATTTTTACGGCCGCGGCAAGAGCCTGGCCGAGTCCCTTGAAGATGGCCTCCGCGATGTGGTGGCTGTTGGTTCCGTAGGGTACGTTTATATGCAGGTTGAATTTGCCGTTGTTGGAGAAACTTCGGAGCATCTCTTCGAGGCACTCGACGTCGAAGTCACCGATTTTGTCGGTTCGGTACTCGACGTTGTATATGCAGTTGGGCCTGCCGGACAAATCTACGGAGACATCGGCGAGAGTCTCTTCCATGGGTACGGAACTATGGCCGTACCTGCTGATTCCTTTTTTATCGCCGAGGGCCTTCAGGAGAGATTCACCGAGGCATATAGCAACATCCTCAACGGTATGGTGGGCATCTACATCCAAATCGCCTTTGGCCCTGACGTTGAGGTCGATTTTTCCGTGCTTGCTCAGGTGGGAGAGCATGTGGTCCAGGAAACCGATACCTGTATCAATCTCGTATTTGCCGAGGCCATCGAGGTTAAGGTCAAGTTCGACGTCTGTTTCCTTTGTTTTTCTATGAATTTTGGCTGTTCTATCTGCCATATTAAGCCTCTTTATTTGACAAGATTTCCTTTAATGCGGAGACGAGTTTGTCATTTTGTTCGCCCGTTCCAACGGTTATCCTTAATTTGTCACTAAGGGTAGGTAAATCAAAGTATCTTACATAAATGTTTCGCTGCACAAGCTTGTCATAGATTTCGCCGGCTTTGCCGTCTTTGCTTTTTGCGAGCAGGAAATTCGTGGAGCTTTCCGGGACCTCGAAGTTCAACGCCCGGAGATTTTCGGCCAATCTTTTGCGCTGCTTCTTTATTGTTTCGACATTTTTTCGGAAATAACTTTGGTCTTTTATCGCCGCGGTTGCCAGCGCGATAGCAATTGCATTTACATTGTACGAATCCTTTACCTTCATGAGGCCGGCTATCAAGGGCGGGGGTGCGACGGCATATCCGAAGCGGAGGCCCGCAAGGCCGTAGCCTTTGCTCATCGAGCGGAGTATAATCACATTATCCAAATCTGCGACCAGGCTTAAGCAATTGTCCTCGGCGAAATCTATATAGGCCTCATCAATCAATAATACGCCGTTTAATTCATCTGCCAGAGATGCAATCCCGCTGACAGGTATAAAAGTTGCGCTTGGCGCGTTCGGATTGCAAACGATAGTCAAGGCGGCGCCGGCGGCGGCTAATTGGGGGGGCAGCGTAAAGTCTGTGTCGAACGGGACCTCTACCGCTTTGCAGTTTTGGAGATTGGCCAGGACTGGATAAAGCGAATACGTTGGGACAGGATACGCAACCGGACGGTCCCGGTCACAAAACGCGCGCAAGGCAATGGTTAGCAATTCGTCCCCGCCATTGCAGCACATGATATTATCAGGCGAGAGGCCGTGAACCTTTGCAGCGGCCAACCGGAATTGTTCACCGACGGGATCGGGATAGCGGCGAAGCTGTTCTTGTTTGATTTCGTTTAGAACTTCCAACACTTTCGGCGATGGGGGGTAGGGATTTTCATTGGTGTTTAGCTTTAAGACGTCCGTCTGCTTTGGTTGAAAGCCGGGCTGGTAACCCTTTGCCTGTTCAATGTTTTCTCTAAAATAACTCATAACAACTCCAAACAAAATCCAGCCACAGATTATAAGGATATTTGACCGGAAGTGAAAGAGAAGATTTTGTCAGATTTACAGAACGATGACTAATACAGAACAGGAGATTAATCGTAAAAGCCGAATTGGTAGGCGGCGTCAAAGAGGGCGAGGATGTTTTCCGGGGGTACGCCGACCTGGATATTGTGGACATTGTTGAAGACGTAGCCACCGCCAGGCTTGAAAATCTCGAGGTTTGTTCGCACGTGCTCGGTGATTTCGGCCGGTTCGGCAAAGGGCAGGACGTGCTGGGCGTCAATGCCACCACCCCAGAAGACAAGCCGGTCGCCGAACATTTCTTTTAGTTTTGCCGGCTCCATGTTTACAAGGCCGATCTGGACGGGATTGAGGATGTCAATGCCATTGTCAATAAGGTCAGGGATGTATTCGAAACATGAGCCGCAGGTATGATACCAGATTTTCGCATTGGTGAGGGACTTGATGTGCTGGACGAGTTTTTTTTGTCGGGGCTTTACGATTTTGCGGTAAAAATCCGGAGAAAATAAAGGGCCGCTCTGGCCGGTAAGGTCATCGCCTATCATTACGACGTCGACAATGTCACCGACTTCGGCCATGAAGCCGGTGTAGTAATCCATCCAGAATTTGAGGGTCTTTTCAAGCAGTGTCTCGCAAAAGGTGGGATTTTCTATCATATCTATAAACCACTGCTCTAAGCCACGCATGTACCAACAATACTCATATACAACGCCGCCTATTCCGGTTGATATGGCATACGAGGTTTCATTACGCAACTTCAGGGCTTGGTCGCGAATTCCTGTAAAACGGGAAGCGTCACTGCCATCGGGGAAGGGATATTTTTCAATTTCGGCGATTGTGGCGGAAGCCAGAGGGTGATGCGAGATGTCCATGTAAAGGCCCTGGTCATCAGGCATTGACCAGACGACTCCGAACTCGTCTTTGAGGTCGTGCCAGAGCCTGCCATCGCGAGTATTCTGTTCAATACCGCCTTTGAAATCATCGGGGCCGTGGGCGCAGATGTAGCGAACATCTACGTGGAGACGCTCGAGGATTTCTTCGCTCGGTTTGGCGAGCTGCTGGACGGGATCGAGGATTGTGATATCTTCGGTAAGGCTTAGGTGAGAGAGCAGTTCGGCGTAGGCTTTTTGATGAATGCCGGTTTGAAAGCCGCCGAGGTCAATGGGGACCCTGTCGGGGATTTGATGATTGAGGGCCTTTATAACACGCTCTCTTGAAGTCATCGTCTCTTTATTTGCCATTTTCGATTCCTTAGTAGAATATTCAACCGGTAGCCTACTTTCCAATGGATTCAAGGTAGTTTCCTAATCCAACAACCAATGTCGACGCGATGAGGACAAGGATGCCGGCCAAAATAATTCGGTGGGTTCGCCGGCTGGTGCCCTTCCACTCCCGGAAAATAAGGCCCCAGATATTGCTGAAGACAATAATGAGGGCCATGAGGACGGTCCATGCGGCGAAATCAAATTTGCCCATTTTTGGTTTGCCCATTCCATAGAACATGAACTGGAGATACCAAGTGATTCCGGCGAGGGCCGAGAAGATATAATTGTTGATGAGTGGCGTGCGGGTGTCGATGTAATTTTTGGCCGTGCGATTTTTAATGTTCAGGAATACGCACCAGATAAAGTTAGTTGTAAAACCTCCCGCGAAAATAACGATGAGTACAGGATTGTTCTGCCATAAGGGTGGGGCCTGGTTCTCTATGGCAAGATCGGCGATTGGTTCTCCCGATGAGAAGCCAAAGGCCATGCAGGCACTCATAATGCCCGCGAATATTGCGACCAAAAGACCCTTGATAAAGTTGAATTCTTCGACGGTCTTTTTCTTTTCTTCCGCTGACAGCTCTTTTTCTTTTGATATTCCTGCCCAGCCGCAGATTGCTATTCCGACGAGACAGACAAGAACACCGGTCAGTGTTGTCAAGCCGGATATGCCGGTTATCAGTTCGCCGAAGGTTCCATCGTATATTGGAGGGACAATCGTCCCGAAGGCTGCGCAAAAGCCCAGCGCGATCGCGTAACCGAGTGACATTCCGAGATAGCGCATCGAGAGGCCGAAGGTGAGGCCGCCGATACCCCATAACAAGCCGAAAAGGAAGGTCCAGAATAAACTGGCCGCCGGGGCCTGGCGGAGAACCAGGCACAGGGCCGGCACGGTAAGGAACGCTATGAGCCAGGGCATGATAATCCAGGAAAAGAGGCCGTTTACGAGCCAGTAACTTTCCCACGCCCAGTCACGTACCTTTTTGAATGGGATGTAGAAACTTCCCGCCGCAAAACCTCCCAGAGCGATTAATAAAAGGCCGAATACGGTCATAATAGAACTTTCTTTAATTAAGATAGTCAATTATGGCTGAAATAACACGATTTGAGATTATAAGTGCATTTTTATAGAAACGAAAGAGGGATTTGGGGGATATTTACGGGGTAAATCCAAAAACTCTATGTTTTTTCAAAAAAACTTAAATTTATTCTTGACATTTTTATCTAAATCGTGTAAGGATAGTAAGGTTATTACATGGATGAGTTATGAGAAGGCTTTGTTCGTTTCCAGTTCTTCCCATATAAAAAAGTCGGAGCAGGTTTTTTTATCCCAGGAGAAAGGAGGGATAAGATGAAAACAGAGTCGCGAGTATTTAGAGGAATTTCGGTAATTTCGCTGGTCATTTTTTGCGCAGTGATGGTCATGCCAGCACAGGGCGTGCAGGACTTGTTGGTCGGCAGTTATGACTCAGAAGCCATCCTGCGATATGACGGCGAAACGGGGGCCTTCATCGGTGTGTTTACTTACGCAGATCCCACCGGTGGTTTAGCATATGGCCCGGACGGCAACCTCTATGTCGGTGAATACGACAAGGTCCAGAGGTACAATGGTACTACCGGGGCGTTCATCGACACCTTCGCAAGTTATAGTGGAATGGAGAATGCCGGTGGTATAGTCTTTGGGCCGGATGGAAATTTGTACGTCATTTGCTCTGCAGAGGATTACCTAGAGCTTGGGGGCGTTATGCGGTTTAATGGACTTACCGGAGATTTTATTGAGACGTTCGCCAGCGGCGGTGGGCTTAACAGACCCCAAGATTTGGCCTTTGGCCCGGATGGAAACCTGTACGTAAGCAGTTTGCTAACGGACAGCGTCCTTCGCTATGATGGCTCAACCGGGGCTTTCATCGATACGTTTGCCAGCGGCGGCGGGCTTGATGGTCCATTTGGATTGGCCTTTGGTCCAGATAACAACTTGTACGTAAGCAGTGGCATGACGGACAGCGTCCTTCGTTACGATGGCTCCACCGGGGCTTTTATTGATACGTTCGCCAGCGGCAGTGGGCTTGACCTACCCTTCGGCTTGGAATTCGGTCCGGATGGCAACCTGTACGTAAGCAGCAATGTGACAGATAGAGTGCTACGATATAACGGGACAACGGGGGCCTTCATCGATGAGTTTGCAAGCGGCGGTGGACTTGACCAGCCACATTATCTGGTTTTCATGCCTGAGCCGGGGACGCTGATACTGGTTGGCCTTGGCGGGCTGTTGCTACTTAGAAAACGCAGGTCGTAGAAAAAAAATATCCATCGCACAGTTTTAACCTTCAGCAGGATTTATAACAAACAATTCTGATCCGCAAATAAATCCTCCCACTCCTTCGGTAGAACTTAGGGCAGACGGGCGAATTTTAAATAAAGAAATGAGATTTCAGCTTTTTGGGCGTTGACATTGAAAGGTATTTCACAGTATGATAGGCAGTCACAAGGCGTGTTAG
>JAABXR010000235.1 GCA_011776225.1 Phycisphaerae bacterium | reverse complement strand
CACAGTTCTTGGGACGATTACAGGAAGTCGGCGTAAGAAAACTTGATGCGATGGAAACGAGGCAAAAGATAAGAGGCGATAAGGGCTTGAAGCATTTCTTACATATCCTATTCTCTCATCACCGTTTTCCGTTTTTAGCGGCCTTATTGGCAATATTATTCACTTTACCGTCACTGAAAGCCGGGTGGCTTGTGGACGATTATCATCACAAGCTGCTGATGTCCGATTACGAAGGAGTAATTAAATTTCTTCAATCCCCTCTGGATATGTTCAACTTCATGGATGGTAATCCTGAACATGCGGCCCCGCGGATAGACTATGGCATCCTTCCCTGGTGGACCTACGACAAGATAAAAGGGGCGTTCCTGAGACCTCTGGCCTCCATTACACATTGGCTTGATTACATTCTTTGGCCTGATAGCCCTCTTTTGATGCACGCTCATAGCGTTCTTTTGTATGGTGTTCTTGCGATGGCTGTCGCTTTTCTCTTCCGGCAGTTCGCGACCATCGCTTGGGCGGCAGGGTTGGCCGCTATTTTATACTTGGTTGATGATGCACGGGGCACGACGGTTGGATGGTTGGCGAATCGAAATGCTATATTGGCTGCGCTATTTGGAGTTCTTACGCTTATTGTTCATGATAGATGGAGGCGGGAAGGCAAACACGAGGGAATGTTTCTGGGGCCGGTGCTTCTTGTTTTGAGTTTATTATCAGCCGAGGCCGGGATTGCGACCTGCGCATATCTGGGGGCTTACGCTCTATGTATCGACAGGGACCGGTTCGTTCGTCGATTTACAGTTTTGATACCTTATGCTGCGGTGGTGATTATCTGGCGTATTCTCTGGACATATCTCGGCTATGGCGTTGCACATGTTGGGTGTTATGTCGATCCGCTTGGTGAGCCTTTGCGGTACATGTCTATGGTCATAAATCATGCGCCGTTACTATTGCAAAGTGCAGTTGCTGTACCGCCGGCGGATATAAGCCTTATACTTTCTTCCCAGGCGCTGAAAGTAGTTTGGTGGAGCGCTTTTGTTTTTCTTGTTTTAGCAACTCTGTTGCTGATTCCTTTGCTTAAGCAAAACCGGACCGCCCGTTTCTGGGCTCTGGGAATGCTTTTATCCGTGCTACCGATTTGTGCGACGTCCCCTTCGGACCGCCTTTTGTCGTTTGTGAGTATTGGATCGATGGGACTGATTGCCGAATTCATTGCGTTTGTTTTCACAAAAATTAAGGGCCGGCAAAGACCGCTTTACTGGCGTGTCCCCGCTACTGTGCTAACGGTGTTATTTGTATTCATTCATCTTGTCATCGCGCCGCTGATGCTCGTCTTGCGGGTATCTAATCCGATGGGTCCGAAGGTTCTTGTTGATAGTCTTCAATATGTTTCTTTTGATGAATCGATTCAGAACCAGGACCTGGTGGTAGTCAATCCGCCATCTGTATTTTTGGCTTTGACGTGTCTGCCTGCATGGGCATCTGAGGGAAAGCCTCTTCCCCGCCATATGAGGATCCTGGCATCGAGCCAGTTTCATCCCGTGCAGGTACATCGCATCGATGAAAAGACCATCACCGTTCGTCCGCAAGGCGGCTATCTTGTTACAGTGTTTGACAGATTGTTTCGTGACGACAAGCATGGATTCTCTGCCGGACAGAAGATTGAGTTGACTGGAATGACCGTTGAAATCACGGAATTGACAGATAACGGCCGACCGGCCGAGGCGGCATTTACTTTCAGTGTTGGTCTGGAAGATACCTCTCTGCACTGGCTTCAATATAAAAAAGGTGAGTATATACCTTTTAGTCCTCCTGCAATCGGCCAGGGTGTAGAGTTGCCTGGTTTTAATCCATTCCGGAATGAAAAATAAATAAGAACCGGTCAGCAATACCGGAGCCCCGCCTCTGGCCATAATTTAAAAATAAACTTGAAAAAAGTGGAGGATTTCTGTTATTATTCGGTATTTCCCAGTGAGAACAAAGAACTGTCGTGTTTATAAGGCTTTATCTAAAAACGATTTAGGAGAAAACCCAATGGCAGATAAGAAAGCTGACCTGGCGGGGCCGGGTATTGGTGACTATGCCGAATTAGAGAAAATCCTGCCGCAGGATTACAACTCGCTGCTGTCACCCAAGGAAACGCAGCTCGCCACTTACGCCGTAAAGGACTACATCGAAGAGAATATGTGCAAGGAGCTTAACCTGATTCGCGTTACCGTTCCGCTGATTGTGGATGTTGAGAGCGGGGTCAACGATATGCTCGACCGAGATGGGTCACGAACACCCATCCAGTTCCACATCTCAAACGACCACGACAAGAACCCAATCGACGCCCAGGTCGTGCAGGCCGCGACGAAGTGGAAGCGAATGGCGCTGAAGCAGTTCGGGATGGGTATCGGCGAGGGGCTGCTTACGGATATGCGGGCGGTGCGCAAGGATTACTTGCTCGACCACGACCACAGCGCTTACGTGGACCAGTGGGATTGGGAACTGGCGATTACCAAAGAACAGCGGAACCTCAAGTTCCTCAAAGAAGTAGTGCAGAAACTTTGGAAAGTGCTCAAGGGGGCCGAGGCCCATGTGCAGGAGCAGTTTCCTCAATTAAAAACGGAAAAGTACCCGGACCTGCCTGACGAACTGACTTTTATTCATGCCGAGGATATACTCGATAAATACCCCGACCTGCCTCGCAAACAGCGAGAAACGGAGATTGCGAAGGAACTTGGCGCGATGTTTATATACGGCATCGGCTGGGTGTTAAAGGACGGCTATCCACACGAAATGAGAGCGGCCGATTACGATGACTGGGTAACAGAGACGACTTCAGAGGATGGACGTCCAATGCACGGACTCAACGGCGATATCCTTGTCTGGAATCCGGTGACAAAACGCCGGCACGAGCTGACATCAATGGGTATTCGCGTGACGGCCGAGACGCTCAAGATGCAATTGGAGCTATCCAACCAGCTTGATATGTTGAAGATGCCGTATCATCAGGCTATCGTTAACGATGAAATTCCTCTCAGTATCGGTGGCGGCATTGGCCAGTCGCGTACGTTTATGCTTTTGTTGAAAAAGGCCCATATCGGCGAGGTCAGTGCCACCGTCTGGCCGAAAATCCTGAAAGACATGTGCAAAAAGAAGAACATCTTCGTAATCGAATAAATATGAATTCCGTGTCAGGCACGGAATTCATATTTAGCCCCGGCGGAGCCGGGGCTTCTTTATTCGTGATTGCAACCTCAAATACGTTGTCTAAAGTAAAAATAATAATATAACGAACATCACCTTTTCTTTAAGGCCACTCCTACTCTTGTATTCCGTGCTTAGCCAGTATCGCGCGGAGGGCCTGGATTTCTCTTTCCTGTTCCTGCTCAGCCTTCTCCAGTGCCTTTTCGGCCTCTATGCGGGCGGTTATGTCGCGAATGCTCTCACGATGACCGAGTGAATTTCCTTTGTCGTCGTATATGGGCTGCCAGGACATCGCGGCCCAGATTATCCTGCCGTTCTTTCGCTCGATTCTAAACTGAACATCGTTGCCTGTAGTGCCTTTCACAGCCGCTCGAAAAGCCCTTCCCATCCGGTCACGGTCTTCTGCATAAACTACCGCGGCGGGGTAATCCTGCATAGCCATAATCTCTTTTATTGTATAACCGGAGACGCGCTCCGCCGCCGGATTTGTCCACAGGACTCTGCCTGCCGGCCCAACCCAGACCTCCCAGTCATAAGTGTAGTCGGCGATGGCGCGGAAGCATTCGCTGGTCATGCGGGTCACTAATTCCGTGCGTTTTTGCACGGATACATCATCGTATATCGCCACAATATGTCCCGAAGGCAATCGATACACGCAGTTTTCGCGCCAGCCCGCGATTCTTTCATCCTTGTAAACGGAAACGGGATGGTGTTCGGGTGTGCCTGTTTTGTAAACTCTTTGGAAAACATCGAAAAGACCGAATTCCTTTACTCCGGGAAATACGTCGACGACACTTTTACCTATTAACTTTTCCTTTTTGATTTGTTCTATCTTCTCGGCCGCCGGATTAAAATCCACAAAGACAAACTCCTCCCCGTCGTTTCTCGCTTCGTATATTGCCACTCCGCTGCTGACATTCTCGAACAGGGCCTGGTACTTTGCCTGATATTCTTTGAGCTGGTCGGCGAGATTTCCGGAACCGCCGGAAGAATCCGGATTATTACCGCTATTGGCTTCCATATTTCAACTCCTATTACGATTTCGCAATCCTGGCACGTAATCCACCATATACCTGGATTTCGCCCTGCTTGATTGAATGAAGCTGTATCTTATGGTGACTTCCATTTTACAACTGTATCCGGCCGATTGGCAAATCAAAATCCCATCAACTACCCGACTACCAGCTCATTTTACAGCAAAAATCCCACAAAAATAAGGCATGGTCCCGTCAAATCTAAAAAACTTGCTGTTAAAAAGGTTTGCTTTAGGTTCCGCTTTATATTAGAATGTGGTTGTTATCCGGGGCGTGGCGCAGTTTGGTAGCGCGCTTGACTGGGGGTCAAGAGGTCGCTGGTTCAAATCCAGTCGCCCCGAGTTGAGGGAACAAGGGCGATTTTCTGCAAGGATCAAGAACGGTAACCAATAGCGGCGTTTCTCTGGCCGATTCTTAATCTCTTCAAAAGAGCCCAAGCAAATTGACTCGTTTTGACGATTCAGAATTGCAACGTCAGGTAAATTATTCTTTGTAAGGAGAAATCCACCTGATGCTGCGGTTTGCAGTGTAGTGTAAAAATAACCGGTTTTTTTCAACAACCACACTGATGCTTTTTTGACACCGTTTTCAAATTTAACCACATACCAAACGTGATTACTAAGTAAAAATATATCGCAGGATTGTATCACTTTAAATTTACAAATCAAGAAAACCCAACTTCTTATGTTGGTCACTCTCTTACGTTCAAATTGTTACTAAACTTTTACTGGTTTTTCTACGCCATCCAAGCGATGCTGATATCCTAAAAAGTTGTTTATAGGATCACAAATACACGAATAGTGGTTGGGAACAAGGACAACTAATGGGGGACAAAATATGCAACATTATCAATTCACCTAACCGAGTTATGACTTAACTCGCAGAGCATTTAGATTCTTGTAGTATCCAAGGTGCCTTCAAAATCAACGTTTGCTCTCTTTAGCCAGATCAGAGGGTGATACAGAGAAGGTGCGTCCATGATAGGTCTATTTTGGACAACAAAACCAAGGCCATTTATAGTAACAGGTATATTTTGGCAGCTTATACATTAGAGACTCAAGCCCGCATTTTATTAAGGCGGGCCATATATAACAAGGATAGAGAAGCCCTCGGCCGGTTACATTCTATATACTACTCACGCATAAAGCATTATATCGCTTCGCGCATTAATTCCATCCCGGACGCAGAAGATCTTACCCAAAATGTGTTTCTTGAACTTTGCACTGGAAAAAGCCGTTACGACGGCCAAAAAGATGCTGAAGCCTACCTCTTTGGTATAGCAAGAAATCTCATCAGCCATTACCACCGAAACAAAAAAAAATACCCTCAAACCGTCCAATTAGAGCTCGAAAGGCATTTTGCTATCAGCCACGATGCTCAACAATATCGGCCTGCCTCCTTAACAAAACTAAGAGAACAGCTTCATGAAGAAATAAAGCAACTCCCGCCAAAAGCTAAGAATGCTATCAGGGCCAGATTAATTGAAGGACTATCTCCAAAAGAAGCCGCCCAAAAAGCCGGCTGTTCTATACAGGCATTTTACAACCGCTTCGAGGCAGCATTGAAAATCCTGGAAGCAATGAGAGAAACAGGGAGACTCAAAGTTGGTGAGATAACTGATCTCGAAAAAAAAAACAAAAAAATAACTTTTCTAATGCTTTGTCAGACAAAGACTTACGTAAATACCACGAAAAAATCCGGATTTTTGACCTCTAATCTTCGCGATTTTTGGCAATTGCTTATAGAGACACATGTTTTGGGGGTCTCCTACATTAAACAATAGTAACCGTTATTCACCAGACAATCTCATGGATTGCAAAGAATCACAAATATTGTTTGCCCTCCACATCATGGATGATTTAGAAGATAGTCCAGGGCTTTACAGCCAACTGGAAGCCCATTTGCTTTCATGCCAGGCTTGCAGGGAAAGGTACGAGATTCGCAAGCAAACGATAACGTTTATTGAACAACACAAAGCTATCTTTGCCGAAGCACTAAGAAATCCGGAAGAAAAGAAAGCTGTTGAAAAAGAAGAAATTCAACTCAGTTGGAAACGTATAGAAGCCAGATTAGACCAAATCGAAGTTCAGGAAAGAAAAGAAAAACAGACCAAATTTCACAGACTGATCGTCAAAGTATCGGCTGTTGCGGCTTGTTTCGTTGTTGGTATTTCTACATTACTCACATATTCGATTTATTCAAAGCCGAAAATTGCCCTAACTCCTTCCGTCAGGATTGAACTGGTATCCGACAATGGCAACATCCTAATTCCCCCCGACCGGCAAATAGTCTCCTGCGATGAATTAAAGACGCTTATTATCAATGGCAAATATCATTTAGTGATGAATATTAATACGATTCTTGCTGTTGAGTCATTGAGAGAAAATAGCAATACCGGTTGTCTTGTTAAACTCCTTTCAGGCCGGATTTATACCCATGTTGAGCATGAAGATAATCCTTTCATTGTTGATACCGTTCATGGCAAAGCTGTAGTTACAGGGACTACTTTCGATGTAAAGGTAACAGATAACAGCACAACATTGGTAGTTACCGAAGGAACAGTTCAATTTGAGTCTGAAAAGGGCGTTGTAAAAGTATCAGCAGGTCAAACATCCCGGATAGCAGGTCAGTCGGCCCCATCAATTCCTATATCATGCAATACAGAAGAACTGACAGCATGGGCGACAGGTTATAAGGCCAAACATACATTAACTCAGGCTGAATCAAATAATTACCCTGGGGAGTTTACATTACCCCTTAGGAAAGAACCTATCATCCTTGAAGAAATTGACTATACCACTTGGATCGAGCAGAAACGCGGCTGGTTTAAACAGAATTTCCCGTGGATATTCCAGCTTAAAGATGCATTAGACAAAGAAGGTATAAAAGTTGATTATCAAACGCTTTTGATCGAGACCGGCGATGTCTGGCAGTTTGTATATTTAGACGTATCACCTGCAAAATTTTCTCTTATCGATGTAAATTCTTTAATCAACACAGCTTCCGATTATGGTTTTGGTGAACAAGATCTTTTTGAAGCTATACCATCAGCCAAAAGTGCCAAAGGTGATATGAATGTCAAGTCCGGATTATTCGGATTAGATGCACTTTCGAAATGGATAACTTGTTTTGAGGACGTCCAAAAGTCGTCTGAGGAATTGGATTGGGATACGTTGCTCTATTCACTTCATGCCAGTACGTATTTAATCAACACCAAAACACTGGCGTGGTTAAGCATAAGAAACAAAACATCCACATATGAGCCAAGGGATTGTAGAGCATTGTTACTTTTGCTTCAGCAAGAGGTTCAAGCGGCATATAACTGCGTGGAAACACTTAAGTTGGCAGCAACCTCTCAATATAGAAGTTGTTCGCCGCAATATTGTGAAGCACTCGAACACATCCTCAAAAATACAAAGGTTATATTTGGATCGGAAAAGGCAATTCATGAGTTACGTTTGAACAGGTTTGAGTAAGCTGATAAGCAATTTATTAGTTACATAAAAATTAACTAATCGGAAAGGAGAACTATTATGCAAAAACTTGAGAGAGAATAAATTAATTTGTGAAAGGAGATTTCAGAAAAAATACGAAAGGAGAATCATCATGCAAGCAAGAGACAGAAAAATTTGGAGTATTTTAACTAAAACTCTGGTTTTACTTGCCATTTTACTGTGTATAGGCAAGTTTACCAAGGCCGGTACAATAGAAATTAGTGCCGGGGCAACCGTGAGCAATATGCTCGGGCGCGAAGCAGCCTTAGCTAAAATGGCTGTACTTCCTGCGTCATTCATATCCAACCATGGACAGGTATCCAACGAAGGCGTTCGGTATTTGCTTCAGGGTAAAAACAGCACTATATATCTGACGGATGATGCCTTAGTCTTCCGCATGTCATCAGTCAAAGATGCCACGAAAAAAATATCGATATTTAAAATGACTTATGCCGGTGCGGAGAAGACAACTGCACAGGGCGCAGCGGAACTACCCGGTGTTGCAAATTACTTAATTGGACCTGACAAGAATAAGTGGTATACTTCCATTCCCACCTGCGCTCAAGTCAGATACAAAGGCATTTACCGTGGCATAGATATGGTGGTTTGGGGTTCTCGCAACAGACTCAAATACGAGTTTCAACTGGCTCCGGGCACAAATGCCAATACAATCCAAATCGACTATTCCGGTATCGAAGGGCTCGGCCTGGACGACAAGGGCAATCTGCATATCTCAACAGCAGCAGGTGAAGTAATTGATTACGCACCTTTTGCTTATCAGCAGATTAATGGGCAGCGTGTGAAAGTCCAGGTTGTATACAGGCTGATTGACAAAGATTCATATGGCTTTTCGATCACAGGTGATTACGATGAATCGTTGCCGTTAATAATAGACCCTGATCTTACCTGGAGTACCTTCTTAGGGGGCAACGAGGAAGACTCCGGCGAGGGCATCGTCAAAGACTCCTCAGGCAATGTCTATGTAACCGGAAAAACAAATGATGGAACAACTGATTTTCCCACGACATCCGGTGCCTATGATGAGAGTCATAATGGTACTTATGATGTTTTTGTAAGCAAACTGAACAGCACCGGCAGCAGCCTGACCTATTCCACCTTTATTGGCGGCAGCGGTACAGATGTTGGCTACGCAATTGCTGTGGACGGTTCCGGCAATGCATACATCACCGGCGAATGTGACAGTGGTTTTCCAACTACAAACAACGCTTATGATGAAAGCCATAATGGCGGATTGGCCGATGTATTTATCGCCAAACTCAACAGCACAGGCAGTACCCTTAGCTACTCCACCTTTATTGGTGGAGCCGATGATGATCGTGGATACGGAATTGAAGTAGATGGTTCCGGTGATATCTACGTTACAGGAAAAACAGACGACGATGAAACCACAGATTTTCCAACTACCAGCGGAGCTTACGACACGACTCATAACGGTGACGCAGATGTTTTTGTAGTCAAATTAAGCCCTGACGGAAGTGGGAGCAGTGATCTGCTCTATTCGACATTTATAGGCGGTAGTGGAGGTGATTACGGCCGAGCTATTGATGTATATAATGGTGATGCCTATGTCACAGGCAATACGTATGACGCCGCCACAGATCTCCCGACGACCAGCGGAGCCTATGACACTTCTAACAATGGTGATTACGACGCATTTCTTGTTCAGATTAGTCCTGATGGCAGCGGCTCAAGCGATTTAGAATACTCAACGTTTCTGGGTGGGAATGAAACAGATCGCGGATATGGCATTGCTTTGGACAGTTCAGGTGATGCGTATGTAACGGGTCAAACTGAGGATGGAACAACAGATTTTCCAACAACCTCCGGAGCGTATGATCAGACCCATAATGGCAGCGACGATGTTTTCGCAGCTAAAGTCAGTCCGGACGGCAGCGGAAGCAGCGATCTTGTTTATTCGACATTTATCGGCGGAAGTGGCTCTGACATCGGTTACGCCGTAGCTTTAAATGGCACTAATGCCTTTGTGACCGGTAAGACATATGATGATACAACAGATTTTCCAACGACCAGTGGTTCATACGATGAGACTCACAATGGAGGTAATGATACTTTCGCTTGTGCGCTTACAAGCAGCGGTGATAACCTGTATTATTCCACGTTTTTAGGTGGTAGCAGCCATGATTACGGGTATGGAGTGGCGGTTGATTCAAGCGGGAATGCATATCTTACCGGAAAGACTTTCGACACTACCACGGATTTCCCGACCACATCAGGTGCATACGATGAGAGCCACAATGGCGGTTATGATGTTTTTGTCTGTAAGTTGGCTATGGGACTCGAGCCCTGTGAGCCCGACCTGACAGTAACCGCAGTCCGGGTTTTCACAGATAGCAGCTTCTCTCAACCCGACAGCGACGGAATATCGGATTGCCAAGTACATTTCGGTCAAAAAGACGGAACGGGAAGCTATGCCTATCCCAATCTTTACATTGAAATTGATGCATCCGGTGGTAACAGTGGAGTAATAGATACTGCTACCCTGGATGTTACAAGTGAATCTGATACTACAGGCATAGAGGTCTCTTTTACAGAAACCGGGGTAAATACGAACAAATATCAAGCTGATGATCCCATTCATTTGGCGACATCAAGCAACCAGACCAACCTTGAACTTAAAGTACTTGACGAAGAAACGCTTTCTGTAGATGGAATAGACGGACCAGAAGTTGATAGAGGTGAGGTAGCAACAATTACAGGCGACGTCGGGGGACCTTGGATTCAATCTCAGGCTGATGGTGGTGCCGACGCAGTTGATGAGTTTTTTGATAAAGACGAAGGTGCTGACCCGTACTTCTGGTGGGATGGCGGAGATCAAAGAAGTGAAAACGCAACTTTTGATACTTTCATTAAAAATGTCGGGGATTCAGGTCTTTCATTTCCTGCCGATTTCTTATTCGAGTGTTCCCATGGCGACGGTGGCGGCATTGGTTATGGAATTTCAGATCCTAACTTATCTTTTGATCCCAACGAATGCGGTACGTGGGAAGGAGGCGATTTTGGTATTATTCACAAACCAGGTGGTGGTGAAACGCCTACTGTTGAATCCACCGACTGGGAAAAAGATATCGAATGGGCGATTTTCTACTCATGTAACGTATTAGGTCAGGAAGACTGGAGGGGCTGGGACCACGATGCGTGGACAAGATACTGGGACGATGCATTACTGAGAAATGCAAATGAAAATAACGCTCATGGTATACTTTCTTCCTCCAGGCTGCTGTGGGTAGCTCCAACAATCGAACATATGCAGGATTTTTGCCAGGAAATTAAAGGTAATGGCGCAAAGATAATAGATGCATACATGGACACAGCTGCACTAACAAGCCCTGTCGTCCAGTGGCCCGCGGCAGCTCTGTTTCACCAGGACAACCTTAATGACTACCTTAATAACGTGACACAGGACACTGATGATGCGAGTATGTATTATACATGGTTTGATATCACTACCCATGTCCAGGGAAGTGATACATGGAGTTCCTCAAACAATGATGAGCCTCAAGTTACAGGTCCGGATTCAGATTTTATTGGCCTCGTAAAGACAGCTAATAAATCTCTTGAATCCCTTAATATCTCCTCGAAACCAGGTTCAATTTCTGATTTAGCGGATGAGCGATTCAATATCATATGCAAGATTCCAACCAAGAGGCCGAACCTTTCCGAGTTAGAAGTATATAAAGAATCCCATCACGGAAAACCGCTTGATCACAAAAACTTCGACAAGGTTCAATTTGATAACAAAGGACGCATCAAATTCACAAAGAAGTTAAAAGAACGGGGTGTATTAGGTCTAAGTGAGGAAGAGGCACAGGCTGAGACTGTCAATTTTATTGAGCAACGAGGCGGAGGTATGCCAAAGGACGCAAAGCTAAGAAATGTGATAAGCCAAAAGGTGGCCGTCTTCGATTTGAAGAATCCTTCCGAATCCGGGGATGAGTATACAAGAAGAATCTTCTTTGAATACACCCATAGCTACAAAGGAATTGAAATCGTAGGAGGCGCTCGCGGTGACTGCATCTTAGTGGGAGTAGAAGATGATCAGGTTGCCAGGTTTGACCGTCACTGGCGAAACGTGATCGGAGAAGTTGGCACTCCTCGACAAGTTATACCTGCAAGAGAAGCGCTTGCCGTGGCACTTAAAAATATACACAGAGTCATTATGACGCCAACAGCTTCCCGGTATAAAATTCCCATCACTAAAATGAATCTTTTTTACTACGGTTTACCTTCCGAAGAAGACGAGCAAAACCTAATACCAGCATGGGGTATCAGGGTCGAAAAAAATAAGTGGGTTTATGTAAACGCGTTTACCGGTGAATTTTTGATATAGTCGAAAGGGGGTACAATAATGTAAAAATTTGATTTTGTTTTAGAAGGTTTTGAACAATGAAGTAAGTACAAAAATAAATAAGGGACACTACAAAAGGAGAACAAAAATGAATGTTATTAAAAAAACAAAGTTCACACCAATGAGCCTGATGATACTGTGCTGGGGCCTGGTATTAATCTTGACCGCCGCGGCGTCGGCTGATGCCCCTAAACTTGCAGCGATTGCCTCTGCCGCAGAGAGTTCTGAGAGTGCCATACAGGATTTGAAGATTGAATATACCTGCCTTCGAATACCGTACGGCTCAAAAGGCAGGAATTTGACACGTGCTGAAAAGGCCAAAATGGATAAGTACCCCGGCTGGTATAAAGAGGAAGCCGGTGTATGGATACAGAAAGGGGATAAGATAAAACTGGAACGTAATTACTATTTCAGCACTTCTGCAACCGACGAGATTACGCAAACTATGTGTTACGATGGTTCGGTAACGAAAGTCAGAGAGCATTCTGAAACCCGGCCTGACCTTGGACTTGTTTCCAAAGGACGCTCACATTTATTTCGCAGATGGTTTAATCCCTTGCTGACATTTTCAGCAACCGGAGACAAAAAGCTCAGCGTAGAGCTTGGTGATATTGATACGGAATTGGTATCAGGTTCGCATGAGGTAAAAGGTAAATCATGTCAGCTCATAAAAGTCTACAAAAACAAGACACCGACTTCCAGCCTGCGAAGCTACAAGGTTTATCTTGACCCCAAAAGCAATTACGCACCGGTAAAGATTGAGAAATACTGGAACAACTTCAGGTGTCTGGAACAAACCGTCGAAGTTACGGAGTTAATAAAAGTCGGGGATATCTACCTGGCCACCAAAGCCCTATATGTAAATTACAACAAGCCATCCCGTAGCGATAAGAGTTATCCGGTGAGTGAGCAGGAATTGACCGTAACCAATGTAGAACTCAACGAAGGTGTGGCCGATTCAGAATTTGAACTTACATTCTCTCCCGGAACCAGGGTCTGGAACAGCATCCTGGCAGTGGGCTATAAGATACCGGAGGAAATCCCAAAGCCGTAGATGCCTTTGTGTGAAAAAATGTAAAGAATCAAGGTAATAAAAAAATACAGGAGAATTAACCATGAAGACTAAAAAAGGAAAAATTGCTCTAAGAGCATTAATTGCATCACTGGCAATTGCGGTTCTGGTTGTGATTGTCTGGGCGGCCGTTCCGGATTACCCAACCGTAGACGGTATGTTAGAATCTGAGGAAGAATATGACTATCCCGGTGGCGACGGCCTGAGACAGATGGGAGATTATAGCTACTGCTATGGCCGATATATTAGTGACCAGGGTTCCGAGAACAACGGATTCTATATCTGCAACGACTGGTATGCACCTGAAGAAAATTACGATCCGGATGAAGACTGTAACGCGGTCAACATGTTTTGGTGGACTGAATTAGAGTCGCCCTATAACCAATATTGGCGTGTCGTACTTCACCCTGATGAAACATGTACGTTATGGGAAAAATATAATGATGGTCAGGATAACTGGGAAATAGTAGATACGAACGGCTGGGATGTTTACACCGGATACAACGAATCCTGTAATTCTCAAGTGGCACATCCCATCTGGGAATTAAGAATCCCTCCGGAACATTGTACAGCAGATGTTGTAGTAGGTGCCATAGACCCGAAAGCAGCCGATAACTCAGATTGCCCGCCGTCTGACCCTAATACAGTTTTAGGGCAGAATAACGGTGATCCCATAAACAACAAGTATGGACGACCACCGGATTGGGACAGCGCAGACTTCCCCAATTGGGGGGAAAATTGTGAGTAACTGCTGCTTGCTATAAACAACAATTGGAAATGCGCGATGAATCATATTCTGCAGGGAACAGCCTAAAAAGCTGTTCCCTGCGGTTTTTTTTACTGTTACCCTACGATAAAAACCATAAGGAACAAGTAACTGCAATTATACCAATCCACAAACCGGGGTATTTCCCTGTCTGACGTCAGCAACAATGGCACAGGTTATGCGTTTCTACTTAGTCGTAATATGCGAATCTGACCTGAGAATCACGAAACCATCAATTAACAAAAACGCGAATCGTTTGACAGATATTGCACCTGGCCTGAAGATAAAGGCTAAGAATCCCCCAACGTTGGTACGATTGGCAATCCGGGCAGTCAATTAACAATGTCAAAGAGAATGAGCAATAATCTATCAGGCTTGACGATAGCGGATTTCTGCGCTATAATTGCTACGAAGCATAGAATGGCTCAATAGTTATAGTTTCATGGTAGTTGAAGAGTAACGGGGTACACAGATACGGCTGTTCGAAAATCATCAACCTGCCCTGAGTGTTGCAAATCAACGAATTG
>JAABXR010000342.1 GCA_011776225.1 Phycisphaerae bacterium | reverse complement strand
TACCTTTACAAATGTCATGAGCGCACTACAAATCGACCTTTTTATGCAAAACAAACCCAAAGTCAAGAACGTCAAATTAAACGTAAGCTCTTTTATAACAAGGGATTATGACCAAATGGACACTTGGTCAATTAGGAAAAAACAAACCCAAACAAAGCCAAACAAAGCCAAACAAAGCCAAAACGAACCCAATTTTAGCCAATAAAAAGCCGGAACGAACCCAATTCAAAGCCAAACAAAGCCAAAATGGCCGTAACTTATTGTTTAACGCCGATTGTGGAATGTTCTTTAATAGGGGATTTTGCCTTTACCCGGCTACAGGAGCAAAGTTCAGCAGGTTCATTTGGCGTTGCAGCAAGGCCAATGTCTGTTCAAGGCGGGCGAATTTGGCAACCAATCTAGCTTCTCGCAGAGTCAGTCGGTATTCTTCTTTTTCAATTTTCTCATCGAGACCCTTTATTACATCTTCCGCATGTTCCTGGTCGATTCTTATTGTCCCGCTCGACGCCTTTAACATTCTATCGAGTGCATCTTCAATAGCGCCGGCAAAACCCTGTTTCACACGGACCGTTGCATATATAGTGCTGCTGGGCGCCCCTGTCGTGGGAACCGTGACCTGGAGGCTGCTTTCCGGGTATACCGGGTTGCCGTTTTCGTGGAAGGTGCTGTCGCCGGTAATTACGTTGCCGCTAATAATTGCCTCACGATACTGCGAATCACCTTCAGCAGCGAGTTTTATCCATGCCTTGTCGATATCTCCAGCTGCGTCGTATTCGACCTTGACCATGTAATCGCCTGCCGTCGTATAGTTGCTGTGGGCCCCGTAAAACTCAATATCGTTGCTGTCGGAACTGCCGGTTTTATCAGCTCCGATCAAGGCCAGAACTCCCATATAGTCTTTGGCGATGGCTTCATCGAAAACATTTCCATTGAAACTCAATACACCGTTCCTATCAATCTCAAAACCTATATGTGCCGGCATCAGAAAGCTGTCAATATCGGCGACAAATCCGCTGGTGGGAGCAATAACAGGCGTACGAATCTCTGACTTTATCGTTGAAACGACATAATCACCCATTAAAACACCGGCAGTATTTGTTTCTTCATTGTAGCCGGTCCTTTCCTTAATATACGTAACGACAGAATTATAAGCGGTAACCATAGCGGTTAGTTTGGTTTTGACCGATTGGATATCTCTTGTCAGAGTTATTTCCTCTCCACCGGTATCGGTTGTATCGTGCAGGTGTAATGTTACGCCGCTGATTACGTCATCAACAGTGTTGGAACTTCTACTGATATAGCCATCCTGTCCTTTTGTCTGCTCCGTAAAAACCCAGTTCGCAGGATCCAGAGGATTGATGTCGCTCGCATCAATAACAAGCATATTAGCGTCGCCTAAGGTATCAGAGAACGTAAACGTCATAGTGCCGTTATTTAATGTCAATTCATCACCACCAACTGTGATATCACCGGCGGAAACATTCGACAACGCTTCGAGTGCTGCTTGTACCTCAGCTACAGTGGCATTATGGGCGATTGCCGCCGTTGTTTGTCCATCATAGGTCAGGGTCCACGTGCCGGAATTTGCCTTGCTGTTAAAGTTTAGATGCTGCACCTCGGCAACGGGTGCGGTCGAAGGAAAGCCGTCCACCTTAATCTTGGAATCCTGAGCAGCCTGGCTCATGGTAAAGTCGCTCGGCGCAAAGTTTACAAGGTCTGCGGTGGTACTGCCCCCTTCTGTTGAAACTGACATGGTAGGTAATGTCAGCGTTGTGTCACCTGAGCCCTGGTTATAAGCCAGGGTAATTGACAGGTTGCTCGTGCCGGAGGTATTGTCGGTTAAAATGATTTCGCCGTTTTCAAGAGTTGCTTTGGCAATCCCATCAAAGGCATCATTAATCTCTGAAATAAGATGGCCTACGGTTGTATTTTCGGTAATGTTTAGATTTACCTGGGTAATGGGACCGCCGCCATGGTCTGTACCGGTAATTTGAATCTGTTCGTCTCCCTGCAGACCGTTGTTGGCAGTAAATTGGGCGAGTTCTGTAATTTTTGTACTCAGCGTCGCATCCCCGCTGCCGGTCGTAAAGGCCGAATCTGCTTCCCAGACTTCCGTACTGCTTGCATTTACTAAGATTCTATAATCCGTACCGGCGTCATTTCCGTTCAGTACGAGATGATAGGCATTGTTATAGTGCAGCAGACTTGCCGTAACGCCGGGATTGTTCGGGTCGTTATTTATTAAGCCAACTAATTCTTCCAGTGTTGTGGTGGCAGTGGTTGTTATGCTCGTTTCCTTGTGGTTATATGAGTATATAAACGTACCCTCCCCGACATAATCCTCGATGTATTCAAGACCGTCCGTCTGAACCCAGCGTTCAGCATTGGCCAACTGGTTGATTACAACGGTGTGGTTGCCTTCAAAGGTGTTATAGGACGCTTCCGCGGTCACCTTACCAGTATCGCTGGAGGAAGTTGAAAAAGCGCGTAGTGAATCGGCGTCGGAAAGTGCGTTAAGGGTTGTTCTTAAAGTGCTTAGCGAAGTTTCCAGACTGCCCAGGGCGTCTTTTCTCTCTTCCCAAAGGGTTTTACGTTCCTGGTATATATTGATGGTACGGCGCTCGACCGCTATTAGTTGAGCTATGAGGGTGCTTGTGTCAATGCCGGTAAACAGGCCTGGAAGACCTAAATTTGCCATGTTTGTCTGCCTTTTTGGTAATTACGGCTTTGAAAATAATAAATAATAACTTTACTATTCCAAACTCTATTGTCGCTTAAAATACACATTCCCTTAACTATTTTTCTGCCGAGTCCTTTATTGAGAGAAGAATACCGGCCATCAAATATGACTACGGTAAGTCTGTATAGTTTTTTTGCCTTTACGAACTCGGTTCAGTTCCTTGCTGACTACCGCTTTCTGATCTGTAATGGCCAGGCACAGTTTTTCGTATAATTTCTGTAATTTTTCTTGCCGGCCTTCATTAAATACAGGTTCAGCCGGGTCGAGAATCCCCATCTGTGCAATTTTTTCACTCAGAGAGCCGGCTTGTTTGCTTAATGCCTCGAGGTCTTTGAGGTTACCCTGTCTGGCCATCGCTACCTGCTTTTCCAAAAGAGTCTGTAGTTCATCCAGCAGGTGTTTTGGGTTATCGCCAGTTTGCTCACTATTGTTACTGTTCATCCGATTTTAATTCCTTTTTGTTGTGCTTTGGCCAAACCGTGTTCAACTTCTTCCAGCAGGTTAGCCGCATCTTTGTTTTCCGGGTCTAAGGTTAATATCTCCGACAGTATTTTTTTGGACTGCTTAAGTTTGTTATCTTTCATATATAAAGCCGCCAGAGGAAACATGACGGAGGTATCACCCGGGTGCATCTTCAAATATAGCTGGAGGTAGTGAATGACCTTGGCGAATGAACCCATCTGACAGGATGTTTGAAACAAACCCAGAAGAGCGATAAGGTTATCGACGTCCAACTCCAGGCATTTAAGATACATCTCAAAGGCCTGCTTGTAATCACCTCTTTGCTGGGCGACCATGGCCAAACCGGACCATGCCTTGGAACAATTGGCATCCAGCCTGCAAGCCACCCTAAAGGCTATTTCAGCATCTTCAAGAAGATTCTTTTGCAGGGCAACTACGCCCAGACCGACATAAGGGCCCGGTTCATCAGGCTCCAAACCGGCTGCCTTCTCATAGCATTTGTGCGCCTCCATGTAGTTACCAACAGATGCGTAACAATCACCCAATTCCTGTACAACTGCATAATCCTCGGTCGCATCCAGCCGCCGGCCAGTATCGTTTTCAGTTATGTCCATACAAATGGTTTTCCTTATGATGAGTTTGTATGAATATCAAGCATATATTTCACTCAAAGAACCATCTTTTTTTAATCATTGAGCTCATCAGCTATTTGAGGAAATCCAGCAGCGACATAGACATAAGCCTTGCAGCAACCGATAACGACATTTCGTACAGGACCTCCCGACGAGAGATATCTATAGCAACCTGGGCAATGTCGGCCTCCTGCAAGCGTGTCGTTTCATCCTCAGCGTCGTATTTCAGGTTTTTGAGACTGTCTTCCAGATTGCCCAAAAATCCGATTTTTGTCCCTATGGAAACCTGGTTCTGAACCAAGAGGTTGTTTATCTCATCCAGCGAACCAAATGAATTCCTCAGCAGCTCCAGTAGTTCAGTTTCTGGAAACCCATTTTCATTTTCCAGCAGGTCCCGAATAGTAATAAGCGTGTTGAATACATCGTGAGTCCCGGGGACGGCTACCAATGTATCGCCGGTATTGTTTATATTCGTGGTATCAACATAAAGGACTTCACCTGTTACCGAATTGGTAACAGCGAGGTTGGTGTCTGTACCATCAGTATTGAAGGTAGTCAGGCCGCCGTCTATAGAGAGGTCATAATTTCCTGCCGAGCCTGTTACCGTCAACCATGTATAGCCGCTGACACTCGATGTCCCCGTGCCGACCGCAGCGCCGGTATCACCCTGGAAAACAGGATCACCACGCCTGTCGGAGCTGAAAACGTTATCACCCACACAAAAAGCGTCCACTCGTATTCCGGGGGCCAGCTCTACATTTCGCCCATCAAAGCTGCCCTGGTACGTTACCCCTGTGATTTTTCCATCTGTAAGTTCGGCCACATAGGGTGGCGAGTCTGTGTTACTTCCCCCAAACAGATATTGATCCAGACGTTGGGTATTAGCTAATAAAACGACTTGTTCCAGTGCATCATTGATGCCCTGTGCAAGTATTCGCCGTCCATCCTCATTGTATATGCCGTTGATAATTTGTGTCAGTCTTGTTTTCGTCTCTACAACATTTGTAATTACATTGTCAATAATGGATGAGGAATGCTCCAGCCTGCTGACAACCTCCGAAAGATTGTCCAGGTAATTACCGAGGTACCTTTCCTCGGAATTGAGCCCTAAAATCCTAAACGAAGTGGATGGGTCATCGGAAACTCGATTGATTCGGGCACCGGAAGAGGCTTGTTCCTGCAGGCGGGCCAATGCATCGGTGTGCAAACCCATCGCGAAGCTGACATTGTTGTATATATTGTCGAGTGTTCCGCCCATTCAAAACTCCCAAAATCCAGTCGTTTATATTATTTCCATAAGACTTGATATCGATGACTGGACCGTATTTAAATATTTGGCCATTGCCTGAAACATTTGTTCGTAAACCAGCATTTGAGCAGCTTCGTCGTTGATGTTGACGCCACTTATTTCAGCCTGTTGATTGGCAAGGTTCTGCATTATAACCTCGACATTGTCTTCGCGCATTTGCGTAAGGAAGAGCTGTTGACCAACGTCTGTAACCAGCCTTCGATAAAACTCTACCGGTGTCATATTGTTCAGTTCGCTTATGGCCTCATCCTTTAATGCGGCCATCCGGGTAATAATGGTGTTGTCGGTCATATCTGCACCGAGAAACGTGGCTACCCGTCCGGGTTCATCAGATATATCCGAGCAAACCGCCATATCTATAGCGCTGTTGCCGGAGAAAAAGGTGTTGATTCCCATCGCCCCCAACAGTGACGAAGTATCACTGTCGGCAAACACATCGACATCGAAGCTGTCACCCGCTCCAAAATCGCCTGTGCCGAGAGATATTTTGATACCATTGCCCAAATCAAGCAGATCTCCTGCGGCGTAACCACTACCGATATTAAGGGTGGCAATAACATCTCCGGCGCCACCGCCATCCCTGACTTCAAGCTGCAGCGTACCATTGCCTACCGAACCGGCCCCTGAGACCGCAAACCTGAGAGTGTCATTCAGCGTGCCTGTATAAATACCGGATACGGATATAGCCGGCGGCGATGTGCCTGTAAGAGTACCGGCCGTAGGATCAGGTAAAACAGAGGGGAGGAAATCAAATTCGTAGCCCGCATCGGCTGTGATGGTCAGCTGGTTCGAAGAATTTACCGTAGCAGTCACATTGGCAACATTGCTTGTAATATAGCCGGCTATTTCGGCCAAGGTATCGGATGAAGCGTCCTGTAAGACGGGAACAGCTGTTCGCGTTACCGCCCCGCTGCCGGTATCAGTGACCCTAATGTACATATAGCCGGCTGATAAGGAACTGAAATCGGTTAAATCTCCACTTGTATTCGTCCATCCGGTCAGTTGGCTAAATGAACCTTCCGAACCTACTCCCTGCATATGGTATTGATTTATCTGTTGTATTATCGTGGATGCCAAAGTGTCCAGGTTGGTATGGATTCCAAAGATAATTTCGTTACTCAACGATAATAGCCCGCCAAGCCGACCGCTTTGCACATTTGTATTGTAATTGTCCAGGCCGGCGACTGAAATCCCCAGTTTGCCGTCTGCTGTCAAACCAAGTTCCAATTCAGTTCGAATGGCGTTTGTCACTACCGGTATTCCCGCGGCACTGACATTAACCACTCCATATTCTTTTATCTGAGTATCGACGTTAATCAATTCGGATAATTCTGTTATGCACTGGTCCCTTTGGTCACGTAAATTATTAGCCTGCCCCCCGCTTATTTCTATCCTTTCGATGTTATCATTAAGGTCGGCTATCCTGTTTATCAGGGTATTAATCTGCTCAATAGTGTTTTCAGCTTCTAATCTCAGCTGGTCTTCCAAGGTGTTCAGAAATTTTCCCAATGTTCTAAACTGGTTCGCCATAGTCTGGGCTGCGGTTACTACCTGAGTTTGCCAAATGATCTCTGTCGGATGGGCACTAAGGTCGTGTAACGCATTAAAAAATTCATCTATAACTGCGTTCAAACCAGTACCGCTGGAAAGCTCTCCGAATGCAGTTTCGACTGTACGCAGCGTGGAGAATTCCTGTGAGACCTGCCCTAACGACGACTGTTGCCGAAGGATTTCCTGCTCCAAAAAGTTGTCGATCATTCTGGTGATACCGGCGACATCGACGCCTCCCCCCAGTATAACCGAGCCCGATTGAGACGTGTATCTGGGAACCAGATTTATCCTTTGGCGGTGGTAGCCCTCTGTAGCCGCATTGGCAATATTGTTACCGATCGTTTCAAGAGCCTTTTGTGCCGCGTCAAGGCCGCTAAGACCTATGGAGTAACTATCCATTTTCGGACTCCTACTTCTATGGTTCTCATTCCGCTTGCGTCAGGTGCGGAATGGTATCCTTTCAAAACTGAAGATTGACAAAAGCCGTGTCATTTTGCTGTTTGGTTGCGCCATTAGAACCGTAGTAAACCGTCCTTGTATTCCCAAAGTTGAAGATACTTTCCAAAAGCATCTTATTAAATCTGGCGCATTCCGACAAAAGCAAGGCCGTACTCAAATGTTCTTTCTTAAGCTCTTTAATCAATGAATTTAATTTCGCCTTCTTTTCAGTCACTTGCTCTTTTTTTTCTTTCGGCAGGCCGGCTTCGAGTGTCGAAAGAGTCATTTGCCCGAGGCCGCAACCAAGAGCATCTGCCAATTCCTTTCTTATCGACTGCCGATGCAATTCATGTTTTCTATAGCCTTCGGACTCACTGCGGATGGTCTCAAGCAGCTTACCCAGGGAGACATCATCACGCTTGATAACCAGGCTTCGCAGCTCATTAAGCCGTGACAGACTCTGTTGTATATGCCGGATGTCTTCGTCGAGGACAAGCAGCAGCTCATCGACTTTATCTTCTATGCTGATTGTTTTTGCCTTCATAAGTTCCTATTTATCCCGGTTTGCAATCCCGGCACTTTGCGTTTTGGTCTCCGATTCTTCGTTTTTGTTTGTCTGGTCCTGATTGTTTAAAGTTTTATATATATCTTTCCACATCCCCAGTCCTCCGTTGTCTGCAAGATGACTACTGAGGTACAGCCAGAATATTCCCTGAATTTGTTCGGAAGCCGGGCTTTTTTCAAATCCCCAATTCCCGATAGAACTTTGCATTTCATCCAGTAACTTTCCGAGCAAAATTGATTCGAAATTTTTAGCTATTTGTTCTTTTTTTTGTTCCGGAATGCCGTCGGCCTTGTTTAAATTCCTCAATGGCACAGGAAATGATATGTTTTCGGTTAATATCAAATCTGCACTATCCATAAAATTACTCCTGTTTCCGCTACTTCGATTTTGTGAAGCAAAACGGCAGAGATTACATTATCACCAGCCTGGCTTGAAGGGCACCGGCCTTTTTCAAAGCATTAAATATCGCTATCATATCCGTCGGCGTCGCTCCTATTGCATTAAGTGTATTGGCCAGCTCCGAGACGGTAACCGATTGAGGGACAGGAATCAGGTATCCTTCCTGTTCTTCGATTCCTATCATCGTATCCGGAATTCTTTCTGTTGTTCCGGAATCGGAGAAGGGGGCGATCGGCTGGGAAACGGTTTCACTTTCTTTAATTTTTACAACAAGGCTGCCCTGGGAAATCGCCACAGCGGATATCCCCACGCTTTCCCCTACAACAATGGTTCCGGTGCGTTCGTTAATAACCACTGTCGCGGGAACGTCAACCTTTACATCGGGCTTTGTAATTTCATCAATAAAGCCGGCTATCCCCGTTTGACTGATTTCACTTGGTACTTTAACTTTTATGGTCCCGGCGTCGACCACCGCGGCACTATCCGGATAAATCTGGTTGACGGCCGTGCTGATTCGCTCGGCGGTCGTAAAATCGATGTTTCTAAGACTAAGCGTGATAAGTCTGTAACCGGCAGTGTATTCTACAAATGTGGCTATTTCTTCCTGCTCGACTATTGCCCCGTCGGGGATCCGCCCGACCGTCTGGTGGTTCTTTGTGATTGTAGCTTGATTGCCTCCCGCCGACCAGCCGCCAATCGAGACACCGCCCTGAGCTACGGCGTAAACCTGACCATCAAGACCCTTTAATGGTGTCGGCAGGAGCATTCCACCCTGAAGGCTTTCCGCATCTCCTATAGCGGAAACATCCGCATCAATACGGGATCCTTCGCGGGCAAAAGGGCCTAATTCGGCCGTAACCATAACCACGGCAATATTGCCACCTGTCAAAGTAGGAGGAATTACAACCAGGCCGGATTCCCTTAGGATATTCGTAAGTACTTGTCGTGAAAGAAGCGTTGTATCACCGGTGTCGTCCAGACCAACAACCAATCCGATCCCCTGAAGCGGATTGCTCCGAATCCCCTTAATATCAACGATGTCTTTTATTCGCTCACACCGCCCAACTTCAACAGTGCTTAGCAGAATTGCCAGCAAAAATATTAAACGAGTTTTCATAAGCTGTCACTTTCAAAAAATACGCGTATACAATCGACATAATTAAAACGGCCAAAGGATATCGAAGATTCTGCCAAGCCAGCCCGGCCTGGTATAAGGTGCAGCGATACCTGTGTTTTTGGTCACAATACGAAAGTCTGCAACCTGTGAACTCATTACTGTGTTATTAAATAAAATATCACTTGGCCTGACTATCCCGCTTACCTCAATGGTTTGCATATCACCTGCGATGTTACGGTGGCGTGTTCCCATAACCACAAGGTTGCGATTCGGCAGGACATCCATAACAACAACAGTGACACTATCTACAAACTTGCGCTCGTCTTTGTAATCGGCCTTGCTTTTCAGCTCATTAGTGGTTTCGGCATTCATTGTGAAACCGGGTATGCGGGGTAAAATATTATGATTAGGCGTTGTGATTCCAAGCTCTCCATCAAAGGCAGAGGACTTTTCAGTCTCTTTTTTCAAATCCCTTTTTGCCTTGTTATCCACCTTGCTGTTTTCGCTAATCTTAATCGTCAGTACGTCTCCTATTTTACGAGCCACATCGTCGGCATATACATCCCGCATAGTCTTGTTTCTTTTGGCCCAGATAGAATCTGCCTGCAAGCTCCTAATTGGCAAAGTAGAGCATAGCAGAAAAGCCGTTGAGATAAGTACCAAGCCTTTTCTATAGTTCATTTTTTCCCTTTCAGAATACCGGTTCCACGGTTCCGTCTTCCTTGACTTTGGCTAAGATTATTCGTTGTGAGTTCAGGTTTCGCACCTTTATGTGTTCTCCGACTCTTCCTTCCTGCAAAGTTTTTCCGATAGCCGTAACAAGAAGCAGCGGTCTTTCAATGCGAATGACAACATTTTGATTTCGCCCGACAATAACTGCCGGCTTGAGGGGGCCGACCATATGCGGCCTAATCGCGGCGTTTGCCGGAAGCGGACGTTTGGCGATCAGGCCGTAGGGCGGTTTCCAGTTAACAACCTCCGGATAGTTTGATATGACGTTTTCTATCTTGACGTTTTTAGAACTTATAACCTCGCCTGCGGGAATGTCAATCAACGTCACTGCTTTTCGACAATTGTATTTTAACCGAAAAATTACCTCACACTCGTCTATCTGTTTGCCGTTCTGCACTACGGTAACCCGGACCCTGGCCTGATTTTTTACGGTGCTACCGACCAAGCGAGAGGATAATTTTATATCCTTGCTCGTATCAGGCAGGGCCAAATCTTTCGGTATCCTTATTGCGTTCCATTGACAAGCCGAACCGGGAGGGGGATTTTTTTTCAGAAAAGCACATGCCAGCTCAACGAATTCGCTGCCTTTGATAATTTTCTGCTGCTTTCTTACCGTTATTTTTTCAGCACCGGTTAATTTCACTTTTGACGCCGGGATTCCACTGCAGGCCAATCTGCTCAGGATCATCGACCTTTCAATGACGATTTCCTGGCCCGGCATGGTAATCCGGCCAAGGGGAATTTTGACTGCCTTGTCTGCAAGTCCGCCTTTGGCCTGATTGTTCCCTATTATGCTGATTTCACCCAGCCTGATAGTATCGTCCTTGATTGCGACCTCTCTCGGCAGGTAGAGCTTTAAAACACTTTCTATCTGCAAGTCGTTGGCGTCGGTCTTCGCCCTTTTAGAAGTATCATTACTGTCGGGGCAGACGTCGGTTGCCTTACTTCTAACGGGATTCGCTGATACCCGGCAAAAAAGTACACAACTCATAAACGCACAGGCCATAAGTGTCCCTATCATCTTATACTCTTGTGCTCTTGTGCTTTTTCTTCTGCTCATAATGAATCCTTATCTGACAATTTCATTTGCCGTTCGAAGCATATCGTCACCGGCCCTTATCGCACGCGAGTTTATCTCATATGCCCGCTGGGCGGTTATAAGGTTGACAAGCTCAGTTACCATCTGGACATTTGATTTTTCCAGAAATCCCGATTGGATAGTGCCAAAACCCGCATCTCCCGCCGTTCCTGTGGTAGGCGTACCGCTTGCAGGTGTCTCCGCAAGCAGATTGTCTCCCTCGCTGGCAAGACCCGACGGATTAGGAAATCTGGCCAATTGAAGATTACCTACAACCGACTGCGATCCCGAAGAATCCATAACGTTGACACTTCCATCTTTTCCGATACTTATCGCTACCGCATCTACCGGAACGGTAATCGCCGGTTCTAATATGTACCCTGTCGTGGTAACTAATTCCCCGTTAGCATTGATTTGCAATGCGCCGTCGCGGGTATACTGTATATCGCCGTTTGGCAGGGTTACCTGAAAGAAGCCCTCGCCTGAAATAGCTATATCCAGATCTCGGCCCGTATTCAGAAGCTCACCGGGAGTATACACTTTTATTGTCGATGCCGCACGTACACCACTTCCTATTTCCAGCCCGCCGGGAGAATTTATACCTGAAGATATTTCCGTACCGGGTTCCTGCAAAGTGATATAGAGCAAATCCTGAAAATTGATCTGGCTTCGCTTGAAACCCGTCGTGTTAATATTGGCGAGATTATTGGCGATCACATCCACCATCATCTGCTGGGCACTCATGCCCGTCGCCGCAGTGGAAAATGCTCTTAACATAATATGCTCCTTATTTAATCTTTTACAAATTCAAAAGTGTGCTTAGCTTCTTCTAAGCCATAGCTACACCTAAAATACTACTGGTTGCTTCCTGCGTGGCTGTGACTGATTTCATGTTCGCTTCGTAAAGTCTTGCCACCATTATCATGTCCACTAATTCATCAATCATCTTGACATTGGAAGCCTCCTGATAGCCCTTTTTTACAACTATATTTTGGGCTGTAGTGCTCGTTACATCCGGGTCCGTCATCTGGTAGCAGTTTTCACCGGCCGGCACGAGTTTGTTTTCGTCGTCTTGGAAATCAACCAATCTGAATTGCCCTATGACCGTTTCACCGGCACTGATGGTGCCGTCACTTCTAATATTTAGTTCAGAGAGCGCCACACCGCTCGGTATAGTGATCGGGCCGGCTGTGCCTGCTACAATCCTTCCTGCAGAATCAACAATTTGGCCGTTTTGATTTGTAAAGAACACGCCATTACGAGTATAAAGCGGACCTTCGAGCGTCTCTATCACGAAGAAGCCCCTGCCGTACAGTGCAAAATCCAGCGGCCGACCTGTCTCGACAAGACTGCCCTGAGAAAAATCAAACGCGGAAGTCAAATCAATAGTACCGGGAGAATATGTTTGCAAACCCGTTCCCTCTGCTTCGAGGGACTTTGAAAAAGCGTTGCACATACGCTTGTATCCGACCGTACTTACATTGGCCAGATTGTGCGCGATTATATCAAACTCCCGAATTAACGCATCGGTGCTTGCACTAATCTGGGTTGTAACATCTGACATCCTAAACTCCTTGGGCAACTGCAGGTACCGCAGTACCTTTCCTTACAGTTTCCGAAGTTCCGAAACCCTGATTTTCAGGTATTGTTCTTAGAGAAGCTACATTGGTAGCACGAATCAGCTCGCTAACGTTTGTGTCGCTTAAACCGGTCAACTCAACCGCTATTGAAAAGCCTTTTTTTATTGCTTTGATGTGTCTAACCGCACCGATATCTTCCACTATTTTCGATTTTGCCTTCTTGTCGCTTTGAGGTTTCCTTCCGGTCGAATCCTGGTCTTCTTCATCCAGCCTGAACACAACCAGGACCCTGTCACCTACCTGTAATTTTAGCGAGGTTTCTATACATAAACCGGGGCCGGCCAACTCAGTAACAACAGCCGGTATAAATTCCGGCGGTCCCCAACGATTTTCCAAAAACTCTGCCGAACTTCGATACATTCTGAAACTCTTCATGTTTTTTTGGCCGGAGCTTGCAGCCGCTCTCGCAAACGGGAAGTGTGCGATAAAGGCCGGTTTGTTGACGGGAACACGCAAAAAACGCCTGCGATTAACAAAACGCAGTTGGTCACTGTGATTTAAAACCAACTTGTCACCGTTGCAACTGATTATAGACGTATCAAACTCCCATACCGACGCACCGAAGTAATAACGAGCACACCAAACCTCTCCGAAAATAATTTTCACAGGCTTCGCCAACTGAACCGTAAGCTCTGCATCATTATTCTCTATTACGGTTGACTCGATAGTATCCGGAGCATGGCTCATTCGGCGTAACATGTAAATTTTCTTGCCAGTGGGAATCTGCCTGCTGCTCAATCTCTTCGGTTTAGTTGACAATCCTATGGAAAGCGGAATTCGTCTCTGAAAACCAAGTTTTTCACGCAGGAAAAACAGCTCGGCTTTTAACTGTTCGATTTGCGAAGTTGTTTGCTTTCGGGCAACGCCTTCTTCTGTTATTATTGCCGCTCCGCGTTCGAAAGCACTGCTCGTGGTAAAAATCGTTTCGCTCTGCTTCAGACCGGCTTTAGTTGCAATACTCAACAGTAGCTGACGCTCCCGAGCGCTCAGGCCGATTTTAACTGCAGACTCATCAAATAACTCGATGGCTCTCCGGCGTTGCTGGACCATACGATTGCGGCTAATAACCAAAAGCAGTATGCACAATATGATTCCAATCGTTGCCAGGGTTAGCAAAAACCATCGCTCAGTTATAAAGCCGCTGATGAAGGGCTCACCGGCAGAACTCAACCGTTCCTGGGGAGTAAGAGCCAGAGACCCGTAAACAATAGCGTTGAACACTGTTGTTATTATTTGTGATGTTGTCATCTTAAATTATTTCCTGTTCAAAATTACTATCCAAAAAGATTACTCATTTCTCGTAGTATTTCATTGGCCACACTAATTGTCCTGACATTTGTCTGGAAACCGTTCCGTACCTGAATCATATTAACAAACTCTGTTGCCACAGTGACATCGGGTTTTTTAAGTACTCCGCTATGAACGGTGCCGGCGCCATCCGCTAAATTACCGGCCGAAACCGCATGGCTCGAGTTGGCTGAAGGAACGAAATAACCGCCGCCGATACTCTCCAGCCCCGACGCGTTTTCTAATAATGCTAATCGCAGCCTGGCGATGTTTTTCTCGATGCCATTAGAGAATCCACCGATAATCACACCTTCATTATCAACTGAAACGGTTGAGAGCCTACCCGCCTCATATCCATCCTGTTCGCTTGCCGCCGCGGTGGAGCTGCCTTTGAATAGCGTCAGGCCATCCAGTCCACACACAGTGCCCATTTGCACTTTGATAGTCTGTGGATTCTCCACATCATGCGCAAATGTTATTATAAATTGGGGTGAATCCAAACCGCTTAAACCAGCGTAAGAACCGTCGCTTGCATTAAAACATATATTATTGATGCGACGATTTGTCATAGGTATCTCGCTAACATCCCCGGTGACTGATTTAAGCACCATATCCCATGTATTGGGTTTGATCCCTCGAACAAACGCGCCGGTGAGAACATGTCTGCTACCCTGAGAATCGTAAATCGTAATACCGGCGTTTTTGACTTCCTCTCCTCCGACGGTCAGTATTTCAAAATAGCCCGGCATCGTCAGCGAACCATTGCCGGAGTATGACAAGGAGATATCTGTCCTGCTGCAGCCGCCGGTATCATCTGTGATTTGAATTTTACCTCCGACCAAAGAAGCCGTTGCACCGCTGATAACTTTCGTATTCAGGTGGTTGATAAAGTCTCCAAGGGTAGTGGTTGGATTGACGCTAAACGTCAGGCCGCTGCTAAATGCTGTACCGTTTGGATTATAACCGGAAATGATAATTGTGCCTGACTCACCGACTCCTAACCGCCCATCTGTACCTGAACCGCCATTAAATTGGTCAAGCTGATCAAGTTCTACAGATGCAGTGGCTATTGTACCCCCATTTGAAGTATAAGTCATATTGGAGGCTATCTTTTGTGTTTGCGGCCCTCCGACAAGCGTTGCATCGGAACTTAGATTGCCGGATACTTTTATCTCTGATGTCCTGTTTGCAGACATAACGGCGCCGTAAGGAACGCGAACATTATTATCACCGGGAGCCTGGAAACAGTCTTTTTCACCATCCGAACCGATACGCTGGATGGTGTAGCCGGTGACAGAGTCAACAAGACTCGAATTAGCATCAACTTTAAGTGCAACTGAATGAGTGTAAATATTTTGTTTTCCATCACTTAAAACGAAATAGCCGTCTCCATCTATCGCAAGATCCAGAGGATTGCCCGTATTTATGATATTGCCTTTTGGCGCATTGGGTGTTATCCCTGATATTCCAACGCCGCTCATTTGCTTGGGATTGATGCCGCCAATATTAGAAAGTGGCTGTAAGCCTGTTCCAATCTTTTTGTCAAGCAGATCCGAGAAGTTCATTCTGCCTGAATTGGAAGCGGTCATATCGGCTTCAGGGCCGTTCTTGCCGGCAACATCCTGCATTTGGTGATGTGGCTGCAATCCGGGAATTCGAGCTGGTACTTCAAAACTCAGTTTTCTTTTCTCCTTATAACTTTTTCCTTGAATCTCAACTGATTTTAATTACTTACTAATATTACTGCGTCTAAATTGAGTGTATATTCCTGGCCATCAACCGTTATCTTCAAAAGACTTTCTCCCGTTTTAAGGTCATTGAAAACTTCATTAACCGTGCCCTTTTTCTGAACAAGCTCGCCTGTCTCTGTATCCTGTGCAAAAAATGTAACCTCCTTACCTATCAGCGAGTTTGCATAGCTGCGGTTGGTAATCGCAAGGATTTGAGCAAAGTTAGAGTTCATTGATTCGAGCTGCTGTAGCTGTGAGAATTGCGCAAGCTGAGAGGCCATTTCGTTATTGTCCAAAGGCTCCAGCGGATTCTGATTTTGCAGTTGCGTTATGAGAACTTTCATATAATCCATTTGGATGCTGCTTGCTGATATTGAACTCATAAGTCTGCTACCTTTCTCAAAGGACTAAAAAAAAGATCAAAATTTCCGCGCAAAGGCGGTTCTTCCGTACAATATTGTTACGGTCTTTAAAACAAACAGCAATTGGTGTGCCACATAAAAAACAGAGCTGCCTCATTGATATATAACTTCTTTTCACAAATAAGTTTAAAAAACTGTGAAGGCCGGATGACTTTGGGAACAATTTGTATAAAAAATTCTCTTGGGGATAATTTTTCCTACGTTGCAGAAAATGTTTCCGTCTTGGGCCTGACAGCTGTTCAGAAAGTTTTCTATTGTTTGTTTCATACGCTGGAGGTGACAAAGAGAGGTCCCATAAGAAACGTCACCATCTCACTGTAAGTTTGGCTTTTTGTTTTTCTGAAATGTCCGATAAGACTGGTTCACAAAATCAATGCCTTTTAGCCCTTTATAAATCGGCGACATTATTGGCCGGTCCCATAAAAAAATTAAAGTAGTTTTTGGTTATCTGTCGATTTAGTTGTCTATTGGTCTATGGGTACGGTGTAACCGTAATTGTGAAGTGGAAATATCCATATGATCAAAAACATAGGGGAGATAACACGTTTGGTTTTGTAACAATATGAGCCTACGCAGGATTGTTGTAGTAAGCAAGGAAGCGCAAGTCACCCAATTAGCGCAACAGGTCGGCCGGGAAATATTTGTGGCTGATGACCCGGCTGAAGCTCTGGACATTGTTAAAACGGTCGAGCCGAATTTAATTCTTTTTGACTATCGGTTCGGTCCGGGTCATATCTGCGAATTCAAGGAAACGTCCCATAAACATTCGATAGATCCTCCGCCCATTGTCGCTGTTGGGGATGATGAAAGTGACATCGGCTTGTCTGAAGAATATAAGCAGGTGGGAGCCTATGACTATCTCTACGGAACGCAGGATTACAGCCGGCTGGAGCAAATTGTAAGTTGCCTTAAAAATGAAACCAGGACTGTTGACTTCGTAGAAAATTCTAAAGAATTCTTTATTGACGACTATGCCGCCTCTGTTTCCATGGTCGGCCGGAGTAGAGCGCTCGTAAAAACATTCGGGATGATTAGACTTGTAGCCGCCAGCAAGTGTAATCCTGTTTTGATAGTAGGCGAGACCGGTACCGGCAAAGAGCTGGCGGCCATGGCAGTCCATGCTCTTCGACATCCGAAAGAACCTTTTGTTGCTGTCAATTGTGCCGCGCTGACGGCAAACCTGCTCGAGAGCGAACTTTTTGGCCATGAGAAGGGCTCTTTCACCGGTGCAGACCGTGAGAAAACAGGGCTTTTGGAAGTAGCCGGGGCAGGCACAATGCTCCTTGACGAAATAAGTGAAATGCCAATGGACCTGCAGAGTAAATTGCTCCGCGTACTTCAGGAAAAAACCTTTCGAAAGGTCGGGGGAGTCAAAAATATCACCTGCAACGCAACGATAATAGCGTCAAGCAATCGCAATCTGTATAGAGAAACTAAAGCTCATCGTTTCCGGCGAGATCTATATTATCGTCTCAACATCTGTCCGGTTATTATTGCCCCTCTAAAATCGCCTGACCGAAAAAAGGACATTCCACTGCTGGCTGAGTATTTCCTTAAGACATCAACTATCTGCCCGGAGAAAAGCAAGAAAATAACTTCCCTGACCAAATTAGCCGTCGAAGCTCTGATAAAACACGATTGGCCCGGCAATATCCGTGAACTTCAAAATGTCATAGAAAGGGCTATTCTACTGGAGACAACAGATAAAATCGGCCTTAGCAGCATTATAATTGATTCCGCAGAGTACGGTGAATTATTCAGTCAGACAACTAATTGTTCCAAGGATTTTTCGCTGGAAAAGGCCGAACGCGAACTGATTGCCCGCGCACTGCAGGAAACAGGCTGGCAAAAGACACGTGCTGCTGCGCTTCTCGGCATAACCAGGGCAACACTGTATGCCAAGGTCAAGCAGTACAATATCGAAAAAGCTTCCTTGCCTACAGAGAACTTACCAATTGAACCACAAGAGGAAATCTCAACACCATCCTTACCCCAGTATGCAAGTACTCCATAATTAAAAGCTTAGCCAATACCCCCGTTTTTGACATATCAACTGCCTCTTAACATTATAGGACTGAACGGCTCCACTTATACTCCTGCCCGCTATTCTTAAGTTCCTTGGTGGTCGGGCTTATAAGCACGCCCTATTGGTATTTAAATGAATGTCAGAAAATCTATCGGCTCGTCTAAAATCCTGACATTCCCTTGCAATCCGGATGGCCTGAAATAACAGGAGAAACCGGTTTTCTGCTCAAAAGCCTCTTAAACATACCTGTCTGCAACCGGCAACCGACTCTGGCACAATTATTGCTGTTCTTTCAAGAAGTTATGAAATACGTTCTCACATTCTCTCTTGAGTAGGCCCCGATTCCTCGGGACTAAATAGAGCGAATCTGGAAGTTATGGCAACAGAATACAAAAAAGATATTCTTGAAGAGAGTGCTGATAATCAGGGGCCGGCGGATGCCGATGTATTTGCAGGCGAAGTTCAAGAGGAACTCTCTGAACATGAAATATTTGCCGGGGACGAAGATTTTTATAAACTTCTGGCCAGCCAGGATACCGCCCAGACCACTACCACGACATCTAAGCAATCTGATGAAGACACTGGAGAATCCAAAAAGAAACCTATTCGGAATAATTATGTTTCAGCCTTCCTTAAAGTCCTCTTCGTTGGTATTGTCGTCGTTGCGGTGATATTGATCTACATGTTTTTAAAATCTCCCTTAGTGCTTGTTACTAAATGGCAGCTGCCATCCATCACTCAAAAAACACCTACTACACCTAAACCACCTGCACCGGAGCAAATTCAAAAACCGGAAACTGAACTTCCACCAACGCAATCTGTCTCTTTGAAGGTTGCCCAGGACCTTTATCTGCAGGGTGATTACGGCAAGGCTTATGCTGCCTATGACCGGCTTCGCCAAAGCCTTCCCGCCGGGGCCAATGAGGATCTGCTGAGGGATTTCTTTCAGCTAAAAATGGCACTGTGTAAGAGAAACACAGGTGACCCCGACCAAGCCAATCGTTTATTCGAGACTCTTTTTCATAGCCGTTCACCTGTTTTAACGGTGTTGGCAAATTATCACATGGCCTATATTGAATTACAGAAAAAACAATACTTGAAAGCGAGAACACGAGCTTATCAGACAATTGCCTTAATAGAAGCAGTTGATTTCGACAAAGACTTTTCTTCATCGTTGCAGCCCCATTGTCACTTCCTCGTTGCCGAGTCTCTGACCAGACATATCCTGTCAGTCAGCGATGCCGATAAAGACCTCCCCGGCGAATTGTGGAGCACTGCTGTTGAGTATGATCCTTTTACCGACTTAAACAAGTCGCAGATACGCTCGCTTTTGAATTCCGGCTCAGAGCAGTTAAGCAAAAGCCTTTTGAGCCCGCAAATTCAAAAACTTGAGCAACAGGGCGCGCCAATCCGCTGGTTTATTGTCTGCCACAGGGCACCGATAGATGAGCTGATGGCAAGATTTGCCACTAATGCCTCCCTTAATATCGCCTGGAATTTCAGCAAGGCGCCAAATCCAGGCGTGGAAGAAGAGGCCATTCGTAAAAGGTCTGCCAGTTTGTATCTGCCCGGAGCAACGACGAGCCAATTTATCACGGTGGCTGCCGGGCACACCGGATTGTTGGCCCGCCTGGACTCAGAAGGAAACGTCGATATCTTCAACCCGGCTGAGTACTCTTCGTTATCTGAACATATATCTTTGCNNTGTTTCACTGTGGCATAGATTTTTATCTGTATTCCACGCTGATCAACGTGTCCCTAATGCCCATTTCGCTCTGGCGCTTTTGCTGGGGCGGGGAGAGAAGGTCACAGACGCAATTGCAGAATATAAATTAGTGGCCAATCGCCATGCAAAGTCATCCCTGGCACCGTATGCCTTGTTACATTCCAGCAAGCTAAAAACCAATCTTCGTGACTATCTCGGTGCACGTCAGGACCTGGAGCAGCTTGTCGGGCAATATCCTGAGAGCGAACTTTCAGGCCGGGCCTGTCTATCTCTTGCCGATGCCACAATGAAAGCCGGCCTTTGGGAGGAGGCCGGCCGTCTCTATAGTAAAGTCTACCACATAGGTCGATCCCTGCAGTCGCAGATTGAATCTGCTCTCGGAGCGGGCAGATGTTCCTACGAGCAAAAAGACTATGAAAATACCATTAAATGGCTGACTCGATACTTCGACCTCGCCGGGGACAACAAGAATGTAAACCTGTATTCAGCCTGTTTTCTTCTGGGCAAATGTTACATGGCTTTAGGAAAAACCCAACAGGCCAACGATGCTTTTGAAGCCGCCCTTGGCGGGCCGGCAGGACTACTGGCCGGAAAGGAATATATAGACGTAATATCGGCTTTAGTCGACGCCAAAATTCTGCAGGATGATTTTATCGAGGCACTTGCCACTTTAGAGAGCGCAAGTTCCCGGCACTTCTCGTCGGAAGAAGAATCTACCGCGATACTATTGCTCAAAAGCAGAGTCCTTCGGACGATGGGGCTTACTGATGAGGCTATTGCAGCCCTTGGTGACAGAGCACAATATGCTCTCGATACACAGGTAAAAGCCGCGATAACATTGGAAATGTCTAAATGTTACGTCGCCAAAGGAAATCTCGAGCTTGCCCGCAATGACTTGTTTGCAATCCTTATGCTTGTTGAACCAGGGCCTTTGGCGCACGAAATTGCTCTCGAACTGGCTGATGTTTGTTTGAAACTTGGCTATAGCTCTCAAACCGTCACGATTTGCCAGCAGCTTCTGGATTTGGGTCCGTCAGTGGAGATAAAGAAAAAGGCCCTGAATACTCTGGCGGCAGCCTATAGGCATCAGAAAAATTATGACATGGCGGCACTGGCTCTTTTGGGCAAATGGAACGAGTCCAAAGCAACTCAGGAAAATGTTACATTTGACAGCCCGCCTGCCATAGACCAGCCACTTTCGGAAGACAAACAGAATTCCATAAAACAGGACAGCTAAAACAATGAAGGTTAAAACTAAAAACGCAGAGCTAAATCCTAATGTCGAGCAAGGAGCATCGCTCAACACATTTCTCTTTCTTTGTTTTACATTTGCTTCTATTTGTCTTTTAACATCCCCTGCCCGTGCTCAAAAACGGTCACAAAATCCCGATCAAACTGATTTTTTAATTCCTTATTTAGCGCAAACATCCCAGGTTGCCGGGGTCCGAACGACCGGGCAAGAGAGACTGCAAGCTAACGGTATCGAGGCCGTAAACTTTGCCGACAAGTTCAATCAAACATTGCCGCAGATGAGTACAGTCACACCCGGCGACCCGAGTAGTGACCCCAAACGTCAATTATGGCGGGCTCGAATTAGTGCTCACGAAGGTAAGGAGGATAACAAAAGAAAAAATGAACTCAGGCGATTAATCGAACTTGTTCGCTCAATTGAGTTTAAGCCGCCGAAGCAACCTGAGCCCATTATCAACATCGGGCCGGTGGAAACAACGGTCGAATCCAACCAAACTCCATCCGATCCAGTTGTGAGAGAGGAATCCTCGAATAAAACAATTGAGTTCAAATCGCCATACGAACCCATAACCGACCGGACACTGCAAATGATCGGCAATGTTGCACAAGATCCCAACCAGATGGAAAATCCTTTTGAACTGGGGGAAGTTTTGTATTTCAGCGGCCATTTAAAAGAAGCGACCATTTTTTATCAGGAAGCCCTTAATCGCACAGACGCGGACAAAACCGGATTGAACCGGGACAGGGCCTGGATTTTATTCCAGATAGGTAATTGTCTCAAGGATTATGACCTGACAAAGGCACAGAGTATTTACCGGCAGCTTATTACAGAATATCCCGGTTCGCCGTGGGTGGAACCGGCCAAAGCCAGGGAAAAAATAGTTAATTGGTACCTGAAGGAAAAACCCAGGTCCTTGATTGCCGAATCTCAAATATAGTTTTTAGACCACATTTTCATTGAAAAGTGGAGTATCATTGAAGTGAGCTACAACGAAGTAAAAGACATAGACCGGGACCAACAGAGGGCGGACCCCGAAAACATTGCGAATGTCCTGATAGTTGATAAAGAATCCGAGTTGGCCCGATTTATGCTTGAGATTTTAGCCGGCAGGGGAATTCGGGGACATCTTGCCGGTGACATAAAAGAAGCGGTCCATTTCCTCGATAAGAACAGTTGCGACCTCGTGTTTACGAGCGACATGATAAACACCGCCCCCGCAAACCGGAGCCGGTCACAGGATGGTTTCGAACTGTTGCGGAATATC
>JAABXR010000194.1:44639-45346 GCA_011776225.1 Phycisphaerae bacterium | reverse complement strand
AAAAAACAGTTGCCAGTCGCCGGTTGCCGGTTGTCGGTTTTGACCCCCGGCAAAGCCGAGGGCTAAACGGTATGGAGGCGACGAAAGACGTCGCGGTTTTTTAATAAAAAAATTGGGCCGGCGAAACGGTTTTAAAACGGAAGGGGCCTGCAATGGATAAGTGTGATAGTCAACAACAGATAGAAGAGGCAGGCGATGACGAAGTCTGAGATGAGGGCGTACTTAGATTCGCACCCGCCGCGGTGCCTGAATGAACTTTCGGCCGTGCCGGTTGACATGATAGGTGCCGTATTCGACGGGCATGGCGAAGATCTCAATCCCGTTTTCCATATATCGTGCAAGTGCGGCAATGAGACGGGGAAGGTGCGTGGATACTTCTGGACGAATCCTGATTACAATGACATGACTGTCTTCATCAGCCCTCTGGAGTTCATATGCCCGTAATGTGAGGCTGAGAGTGTCTTCTTCGACAGCGCTGAGCATGGTTATGATGCCGAATTTACGGACTTTCGCTACTCTACAAGGGCCCTCGGTAATGCCGGTGTTTTCGCCTGTTCCGAATGCAAGAATGAAATATTCAAGCTATTTATCCGTTTCGAGTCCTCCGAGGAGCTGTTTAATGATGACTTCGTAGAAGTCAAGAATCGGCAGCAAGATGCCTTCTCTTATTTCACATTGTTAGGCCAGTGTTCGGAGTGCTCTTGCCG
>JAABXR010000194.1:19206-44618 GCA_011776225.1 Phycisphaerae bacterium | reverse complement strand
ACAAGAGCATAAGGGATAATGGATAAGGAATAAGTGAAAAGGGAAAAGCGTAGCATTTCTACCTTAGGCCGCGATACGGTGCCTTAGAGGCACATAAGTAGCGCCGCCTTACAGGCGTCGGAGGTGAGTAAGGATATGCGAACCGGAGGTAGAAATGCGGAAAATTAGTCGATAGTATATAGTATTCAGTATTTAGCCGATTGTGGGCTTTCGGCGAGCTTTTTTGGCTTTTTTGTTAATTAGGGGCATTTTGGGGGTATCTGATTAGTGCAAAAAATCGGACGGACACGTACATTTCACTCTTCATCCTGTTACCAACCGTTAAGTTATTGCCTTTTATAAAGAGAAAGAATTATGAAAGCCGCTGTATGACCAAAACATAAGAGGAACGCGTGATGCGCGAAGATAATGGATTCTGAAACGAGACCAAAAGTTGGGAGAAAAAACCATGAAAAAGAGACTGGAAAAAATACTCTCGGCAGTTGTATTGGGAGTTTTGTTATTTGCTCCACTTTTTAATTCCAATGCAACAGCAAATACAAGAAGACCCAGAATTAAAGCAAAATACGTAATCACTAAATTTTTATCTTCTGTAGAACTCGGGAAAGATGTTTATGATTTTGACCATGATAGAGACGGGATTGTTGATATGTATATTTATCCGTTAATAACAACAAATCCCGATTTAGAAACCAAGTATATTACATTAGAAGAAGCCAGCAAAAAAAGGCAGATTATTTTAAAAGAAGATCCAAGAGTTATTCCCAATAGAGATAATCCTCAAGGAAGTTATCCTATCCTTGCTGAATACTCCGGTTCCAATTACGGAGCCACTTTTACTCAATACTCCAGTTTTGGTTATGGGCCGAGTTATTATCCTCGCGGGGGGATGCTTGGAGGAGGCTGGCAAAACAGGGGTTTTGGAAGCGGCGGTATTTTAGGAGGTTATGGGCAGGGAGTTTATAGAGGATATCCCGGATATAGAAATTATGGACGATTTGGTTTTAAAGAAGAGGATTTTGAAGAAAATGATTTTAGAAAAGCAACTGCAGTTGCTGTGGAAGATTTTAGTTCTAAGAATGTTAAAGCTCAATATGCAAGTCTGGATTTTTCAAATAATGATATAGGAACCAAGGTTGATGCTTTATGTTTTGAGAAATGGAGGTTAATAGAAGAATCAAGGTTTCGAGGACAACCAATACGTTTTTCTTATGTTGGTATGGCAAGCCCGTTTATAAGAAAAGAACTTATATCGTTTCCTAATCAAATTAATATTCATATAGCTATTGAAAAAGAATTAAGAAAACTGGGAGTTTACAGCAGAACTATGGCATTTGCCGATGTTTTCAAAAATAAGGATATTAAAGGAGTTATTAATTATTATATTACTAATTCCAAAAAAGTCCTCAAGAATAAGGACATAGCAGGAATGATAATAACAGACAGGAATAAAATTCTGTGTGCTGATGTTTACTCTTCTCCTGATTTGTTCAAAAAAATGTGTTCTCAACTTATGCAAAGTTCCGCCCTTGGTGTATTGCAAAAAGACCGAAGAAGCAGAACAGATTTAAAAAAAGCTGATGTTAAGGAATTTTTATACAATCTTAAGAAAGTCGAGAACTTGAAAAAAGAAACTTCACAAACATATAAACTTTTTTCTCGTAAAATAATAAGCGGAGCTGAACTATATTCGGACACAAATGGGACAAGAGTTGTTCATTTAGAAGCATATCCTCGTTAGGAATCAGGTTTTATTTTTTCAAAATTCTTCTGAAAAAGTTGAATCTTTGGTTAAAAAACCGAGTTGTGCTATTTCACCGTTTCGAAGCCGAATCTGGATTTTCAACTTCAGCGTGGTCGTGGGGGTTACGGGTCAACGAAGTTTCAAATACAACCGGCGTATAAACAGATCCGCAGGGAATGCGGGGGTATTATATGGCGTTGGAAGAAATCAGCCTGAAGACCTTATCTTGCGTCTCAATTTTGCGATTGTCACTTCTTAAGACCTTCAGCGCGTTCTTTATCTTGGTCTTGTCGCCTCGTTCAAGTATTTGCGCGGCTTTTTTGTGGTTTATGAGCCTTGCCAAAATATCTTTCAATTCCCTCGGCAAGCCGTAGCTATCCTGGCCGAGGGTCTGGAGCAACCATCTTCCACAGTCCTGGACCTTATTGGGGGGGAGTATAATAGCTGCCCCGTCATCGTATGTCTGATTCAATTCTATCTTTACGCCGCGTACGCCCAAATCGACGGCCGAGAGCGTGTAGCCATCCTCGTAACGAAACGTTGAGAATGCAGCATACATTCGATCGGTCGGTTTTCGTGGTTCATTATCAAATCGCAAACTGAGACTTTCCATAAATACAACCCTTCATACATGAGATGGACTCTGACAAGAACCCTAAGAGGGAATTTTTAAGTGAAAGTCCTCAGGTAGTTGCCCTTTCCATCACTGAACTTTAACTATTATGTAAGACGTTTACATGTTGGAAAATATTTCAAAAAAGGCCGATAATGTACATAAAAGTGGGCAAATCGGGCAAAATGGGCATTGAAATTCGCGGAAAAACGCGGAAAATCGACATAATCCTCAAAATCCTATAGTTTTCACCCGTACGTCCGATAATGCGGATTATAGGACTTGTGCGGATTACGGTGGAAATTTGGAGAGAAACCAAAGATTTGTCGTTTATGGTTTTTGGTGATAGTATTTGTCCTGTGCGACTCTGGGGCCATGGCGGCGGAACCAAGCTTTGAGGAGTAGTGGAAGATGGACGACGGGAGCGGGATTATAGCGGAAGATGCGACAAGCGAGGCGAGGATAAAAACTATAACGTCATTTTATTCTAATGGTACCAGTGTGGGTCTTTAGGTAGACTTTTCCGATGCAAAGGAGCTGTCCTGAGCCGATGGCTTGTATTACTCTTTTCCTCTTCTTTGTGATTACGGTTAATGGAAGGTCTGTTCTTATTGAACCGTTATATGTCCAGGCCGGCCTTAGATAGCAGTCTGTTTTTGCCGGCTGCGAGAGGCTTCGATTATGTATCTTTCTTTTTGTTTCGTTAATCATTACACCCTGTTACAAAAATAAGACCGTTATTCAGACAGGCTATCGAGGACCTGTTTCATGTTGCGGCGGTATTCGTGGAAGGCGATTCTGCCTTTTTCAGAGAGTCGAAGGAGGGTCCGGGGGATCTTGTCTACAAATTCCTTTTTAATTTCGACATAACCGGCGGTTTCGAGCTTTGACAGATGTGATGAGAGATTTCCCCGGGTGAGGTTTGTCTGGTTCATCAGGAACAGGAAATCGGCGCTCTCTACGACGGACAGATATGCCAAGATCAGGAGCCTGGCCGGCTCGTGAATGACGCGGTCTATTTCGGCCAGGGGCTGTAGGTTTTGGTTTTCCATCCGTTCATCATTCATTAATAATCTCCTGAGGGGGCTTTGGATATTTGTTGAGGAAACAAATCAGTTGAACCAAGCCGACAGTGACAAGTATAACAGATAAAATCCAGAGCTGATATGCGGTGACAAGTGCCGGGTCTTTACCGTTCCAGATGAATAACAGGCCTGCGAAGCCACTTGTGATAAACAATCCGACAATAACAAAATCACGCAGATATCCGGTAATACGCGCCCCAGCCAGAGAAAGGCCGGCTAAAAGCAGGCCGAGACTTACAGGAAGTAGCCATCTGGCCCAAATGCCGATAGATACAATCAAGGCAATAGCAATCAGAGGGACAGCAAAATCCCAAAATATCATAGTTTTCTTATCAGCTCGGGCAGGAAACTTTGCATAGCCAACACGAGGGTATGTGATATTCTTTCTGCAGAGCGGTAATATAATCGTCTGCATCGAACAAGCCACGATGAGTGCCCCCGCATACCTGAAGTTGAAGAAAAAGACGGCTGCCATTGCAAGCATGAGACCGGCGCAGATGTCAGAGAGACCATCCCTACGAATGAGGCGATAGGAATCCTGTTTTAATTTTTTCATATCCATTGCAAAAACCATTTCATAGCTCCTTCATAGGCAAAGGGTGATCCCGCAAGAAGCGATTTAGCAGCAGTGTTCCGACGAATATCATGACAGCAGCGGAAACGGCAAGCGTCATTGTAATCAGGTTGACACCAAAGAATTTTTTTAGGATGATTTGGCACGGTACCGGCAGGGCAAACAATAAACCATATGCATACAAGCGTGCACAATCCAGATAGTATGCCAGCAAGCTGAAAACGATAATGGTATTTGCAACCCATGCCGCGGGTAATAGAAAGAGGATTTTCGGCCGGCCAGCGGGATGATAACTTATCAGAAGCGCAGCGAGGAACACAATTAATCCGGCAAGGACAGAGCCTAGAAGTATTAAGCGTGATTTCCATATTTTGCGTTTGCGTTTCGGACCGAATTTTACAACGCCCATGCGGGGAACGGTTATGCGTTTTTTTCCGATTACGAACGCAAGAACAATCAAGACTCCCAAGGCGGTGAGTATGATCATATTCAGACGTTCCGAAACGCCGCGGTTGGCAAGTAATGCACCAACGGCAAGGTTCAATAGTAAAAGGCCAAGAAAGATATCCCATAAGCCATCCTGGAATGTGGACCTGTACGCTTTCTTTTCTATTTCGTTTAAGTTAAGCAGTGTCATTTTTTGCCTCCTTTGCAGTTTCAGGGTGTTTGCGGAGAAAACGGATAAATAAGACAAGGCCGAAGGGCGCGAGGAAAACTCCCATAGCGAGGAAGTATAATAGCGTGCCGGTCTCGACTTCGGTAAATTTCAGGATTGAGAGGACCAAGCCGGCAATGAGGGAGTAGACTGCAAAGATGTAGTACCGTACGACTGTGGATTTGGCTGAGAGCGAAACGAACATAATCGCGAGGATGACACCGGCCCAGAGCGGTACCCACTTCATCCACAGGCCGAAATCGCGGACATTCGCAAAGAGGAAGAAGGCGACGGCGAGGACGGCAATTACAATAAGGGTAACAAGGGCAATACCTGCAATGACGTCCTTAGGTTTGTCGTCGATGAGCTTTACATAGCCTGTTCGCGGGTATGTGAATCGGTTTCTCAAGGCGCTTAGGATAGGGCTAAAGAGAATAATGGCAATCGGGAACATGCCAATCAGGACACGGGAAAGAAGGCGAGTGGACATCGCCAACAGGCATATTCCCAGTACAAGTTCCATGAGTCCATCCTGCTGGGATTGGCTAAAGGTTTTGTGTTCTATTTCCTTGATGTTTACTTGTTGTTTCATTATTTATTTCCTTTGTCAGCTATGTCTGTATCGCATATCGGTTTGCGATATATACCAGTTTACAGTAGTTACACAGAAACGTCAAGGATTTTTGGGGAATTTTTTGTGAAATTTTGATTATATTTACGTAACAGTTTATATTACAAGTAGTTATGGAAGTGGAAATTTTGTGCTTTTATGGTTTTTTTCAGGGTTCGCCCCCCTCAGGCAGGCCAATTTGAGGAGGTTTTTATGGTGTGGAACAGTCCACTTTACTCAATATACAAAGGAGAGAACAGTATTCTCAAATCGTTATTGTTGAGAGGATTTTGCTCTGAGGCCGGAGATGACAAGGATTGTGCCGACGAGCCACATTGCGATAAGGTACACCCACACTATCCAAGGCAAATCGAAGAAGTATTTGATTAGGTTGTGGTAAGCATAGCTGTGGGTCTTGGCGCGTGATGCGATGAGGGAGATTATTCCATGCTGCAAGACGGGGATTAAAATCCCGAGCGTCCATATAATAGTGCCAATCAGAATCCTTTTTACCTTCATACGAATTCCTTTCGAATCGAAATGTCGGATATTATGCTTGTATGGTTCGATAGGTGCAAGAACAAAACCTGCCTGCCACTTGGCACGAAGGGTGAGAGTTCGATTGGCTCCTCTGGCAATTTATCTATTTAAGCAAAGTATTTTTTTCGCGTACATCATCGATCCTATTTTTAATTCTCCTGCCGTGTATACAATCTTTAAAAATCTCATCCTGAGATGGAACATTAACATCGCTAAAATCCAATGAAACGAGCTCTGGATCAGACATATTTGGATCGTTCTTCCACTTATCTACAATAATTTTTTGTTCGTCTTTTCCAGCCAAGTGCAGACTGTTTTCCAGAATGGCCTGAAGCAAAAAACCGTTTGGAACATTACCGTACTCAATTCCCTTGGGACGCACAAACTTCCAGCGGATTTCCGCTATACGGTGCTTTTGTTCAGTAATCTCCTGATTCCATTTCTTGAATTTCTCTATATCTTTATTGGTTGGACTTCGGAGGAATATATCCACCATTCTACCAACCTGAGGATAGTCAATGAGCGATCCTGTCTGTATCAAAGGGAAATTAAAGTCCTTCTTCTTCTTTATCCAATCAACATTCTTTGGATGAGCATGCCCATAGAAATAGGCGATTATATTGTGGAATTTACTCATCATACGTCGGAAAATATCAGTTGTATTATGCTCAACAAAAAAAAGGGGGAACTCAACCATCATATCGAACGGAGAATGATGCGCAAAAATGACCACACATTCTCGTTTTTCCAAAGCATCTTTTAGCTGATCATACAGCCATCCGAGTTGGAACAGATCCATTGCACCTCGACTTTGCACAGAATTAAGACAATCATCCTTCCGATTACTCCTTGTGTCAAGCACTATGTATCGAATGCCATTTGGGTCATTTGGATCATTCGGATCATTTTCTTTATCCTTTAATGGATAAGTCCACGAATAATAGCCAAGTTTCAGGCCTGTATGTTCTGTATCTCCCGGAACCTTAATTAACTTTCGAAACGCCAATGGATGTCTCAGGTCGTTTGGTTCAATCAATTTCTTCTTGAAAAGGTCTATGTTTTTAAGTACGCGACATATGTTCAGGCACTGTTCTCTTATACTTTTACAATATGATTTTTTGGTAAACCGGTGGATATGTGCTAAATTAATACAATCACAATCTATTTTTTCAAACGGTATATTACATTCTTTTTGTTTTTTAATTCCCTGCCGGATTTTCCTGACGATCTCATTATTTCCAAAGCCGTATCCACACGGGTCATCCAACAAGTTTCCCAGGATGAATTCGGACTTGTTTATACCCAAGCCTCTTGTTGAGGTTCTTTTGTCTGACAAATTACCAAAGTACAGTCCATCATGATTACCAGCCACAGAATACATGCCGATACTTACATCACATACATCATTTATGTCTTTGTAATAGCCTGAGACTTTTCTTAAGATTTTTCTCATTTCCATAAGTTCCGTAACAAGGGAAAAATCAAGAAAATCTCCGCCATTGATCACGAAGGGTTTTAGGCCGCTGCTTTTTATGTATTCACCGTTAGTTTCAATAGTCTTTCCGTAAGCAATAAGAAAGCTGGCCAAAGTCAGTGAGTCAAAACTATCAACAAATGGGTCACGATGAAATGTATCTACGCGAATATCAAACAACCTTATTATCTTCTTACTAAGCCAATCCTCATCAATTAACCTCTCATCGCGGATGTGGGCATCTGATATATGGAGAAAACTGGCGATATGGTTACCTTTATTATTAGAATCCGGCAACGTATAACACGGACCTGTCGGCTTACCTTCTTCAATGAAATAGAGTTTGCCTACGGCCTTACGAAGAGAATCAATAGAATTTATATCCCTCAACGAATGTTTGTCCTCCTTATGTGAGGGAGATTCCCAAAAGTATTTATCCTGTTCATGGAAGGAATAATCAAGGCTTGTCTCCTCCGGCAATGTATAGAATGGCAATATACTACAACCAGGCAGAACTATTGCAGCAAGAACACAGGCCGAAAGACAGGACATTATGCGGCTTTTCATAGAAAACCCCCTTTCTTTGTTATCCGCGGAATTAATTTACTTGAGATAGCTATTACTCCCGCAGGAATCTTTTTCAGAATTACTTCTCCGGAACAGTACTAACAGCCACTTCTGAGAAGGTAACTCACAGGTGCGTGCCACTGAAAAGACTTTATTTCTCCGGTCGAAAAAGCACATTGAATATATAACGATTGCTTCACTTTGTCAACAAATATTTTCCCTATATCAAAAAGGTTCAGGATACGTTGCTGAAGTCAGAGAAGCGGTTTTACGGTTATTAAATATGGCGCAAATATGCAAATTCAGGTCGAAACATTATCAGTATTTAGCTACGAATGGTATGATTTAATGGAGCTTGTTGAAGATGGTATTCGGATAGAGTAATCAGTTAGATATCTGTTAAAAGACGGAAGCAATCAGGCGTAGATTTTCAAGACATGTCTGCAAACGTCGAGGACGGTGATATAGCAAATAAGACTTAGAATCAGGACCCAGCCGGTGACCATGACGGGGAGGCGCAGCCGGGTAAGGGAGTGGTGGATCTTTTCCAATAAACAGAACAGAATCTTTCCACCATCCAGAGGTGGCAGTGGAAGAAGGTTCAGTAAGGCAAGGTTAATGTTAATGAGGACTGCGAATTGCAGGATACTCGACAATCCTGCGGAGACGAACCGGCCGCCTACGGCTACTATTCCGACTACGCCGGACAAATTCTGAGGCGAGGTGAATAAAGACGGCAAGGCGTACAGGAATTGAGCAGTTATGTTTACCACCTGGACAAAAGGATAAATGAAGACCGTATAGAAGGAGAATCCTGTAGTTACTATGTTCAAAACAGCCAAAGAGATAAGGGCGAGAATAATGTTCGCGAAGGGGCCGCCCAAGGCAAAGATAATGCGCCTTGAAGAGGGAATTCGATAAAAGTCATCGAGGTCCTTCACCTTAGGCAAAACATAGCCTGCGACGGGGAAAAGTGAAATACGGTATTCCGTTCCGCCCTTTTTGAAAGACCATAATTTCCGTCCGAAGCCAATTGAAAATTGTTCTATTGGTATGCCGGAGAGTTTTGCGGCGATAAGATGGCCCAACTCGTGAGCGAGGATAAGAGCATTTATTAAAATGAAAACCAGTAAATAATTCATTATGTCAACCTACTCTAAATAAATCGGCATTAATTAAGTATAACATAAAAAGGAGGTTAAGTAAATCCGGCTTTTATCAGAAAAACAGCAATTCTATTGAGAGACTAAGATTGCTGCTTGGAATAAAAAACGGCGAGAAACAGGATAAAACTGCCACTGAATATTATTGAGTTTAACAACCAAAATGCCTGGACAACGATAGGCGATATTTGATGTAAAACAGACCCGCCTAACATGCCGAATAAAACCAGAATGAAATGTACAGATACGCCGATCAGGGCAATTAGTGCTGCTGTTTTCAGACTCATATGAATCTCCTTTAGTTTTATAACGAATACAGTTCTTTGACAGACTCGATCCTAAACCGTTGCAGGATAAACGAAATTCTGATTCTGGTCAAAATAACTTTGACATCAGTTATTTTGTGACGAATGGTGAGAGTTCGCGGAGCTTGTTTATGATTGGGGGCATTTTTTCGATAACGTAATCGACTTCGGCCTCGGTGTTGTATCGGCTGAGGCTGAAGCGTACCGAGCCGTGGGCGGAGGTGAATGGGACGCCCATCGCGCGCAAGACGTGTGAGGGCTCGAGTGAGCCGGATGTGCAGGCGGAGCCGCTGCTTGCACAGATGCCGAATTTGTCGAGCATGAGCAGGATTGCCTCGCCCTCGATGTACTCAAAGCTGAGGTTGCTGGTATTGGGGAGGCGGTTTTCCCTGTCACCATTGAGGCGGGAGCCTGGGCACATTTGTAACAGGGTGTTTTCAAGCTTATCACGCAGGAGCTTTACCTTGTTGTTTTCCTCTTCGAGGTTTTGGGCGGCCAATTCACATGCTTTTCCAATTCCCACGATGCCGGGGACATTTTCAGTGCCGGCCCTTCTTCCGGCTTCCTGATGGCCACCGACCATAAAAGGGGCAAGTCTTGTACCCTTCCTGACATAGAGGATTCCCACGCCTTTCGGGGCGTGCAGCTTATGGCCCGAGAGAGAGAGTAAGTCAATGTTGCTTTTGGCGAGATTGAGGGGGATTTTTCCTACGGCCTGTACGGCATCGGTGTGGAATACGATCCCCCTACCGGTAACAACCTCGGCGATTTTGTCGACAGGGAAAACGACGCCTGTTTCATTGTTTGCGTACATGATGGTAACAAGAGCGGTATCATCATCGAGTTTATCTTCAAGCTCTGCGAGGTCGAGGCGACCTTCCTTATCCACGGACAATTCTATAACGGTATAGCCGTGATTTTCCAGGTCCCTGCAGGCGGCCAAAACAGCGGGGTGTTCAACCCTTGTAGTAATGACTTTTCGCCTGTTTGGAACGGCAGCCAAGGAGCCTTTGATTGCGGTGTTGTCACTTTCAGTGCCGCCGCTGGTAAATATGACCTCGGTGGGCTCACAACCAAGCAAGGTCGCGGCCTGCTCACGGGCCTTGCGTATTTTGCAGCCCAACTGTCCACCGAAGGTGTGCATACTCGAAGGATTTCCGTAAAGGTCACAGAATAGAGGCTTCATTTCCTCGAGGACCTCTTCGGCAACCTTCGTTGTAGCGTTATTATCAAAATATACGGTTTCCATCGCTTATCCTCTATGCTCGTGCGGCTCGCTTGCGGAGTCTTTGTCTTCTTCAACGAACAGTGTGTCAGAGACGAATTCTTTCAGCTTTGCCTGGACGAGGTCTTTCATAGTGTACTCGGCAAGCATACATTGTGAACACATACCACGGAAGGCAACGATAACTTTGTCATCCTCAACGTCAATGAGCTCGATATTGCCACCATGTGCACGTAGCGCGGGGCGAATCTGCTCATTAATGGTCTGCTGTATTAACTGTATCTTTTGAATGTTTGTGAGCTTTCCTGGGCGTCGGGGTGCGGCGGCGGGCAATTCCTCTATTTTATCGCCCTGGATTTTTTCTATAATTTTTTCTATATCACCCTGGCAACCGCCGCAGCCGCCACCGGCCTTGCAGTAATTTGTGACTTCTTCTACAGTTGTGAGATTGTTTTCCTTAATGACTCTTTCGATTTCATTTTCGGTGACGCCAAAACAATTGCAGACGACCCGACCTTCAAGCTCGTGCTTCTTTTTTCCGCCGCTTCGGTAGTTTTCGATAGCGGCCTCAAGGGCCTCTCTTCCCATGACAGAGCAGTGCATCTTCTGCTCGGGGAGGCCGCCAAGGTAATCTGCGATATCCTTGTTGGTGACTTTGGCGGCTTCTTCGAGGGTTTTTCCCTTTATCATCTCAGTCAGGACGGAGGAAGTCGCGATAGCACTCGCGCAGCCGAAGGTCTTGAACTGAGCGTCCTTTATTCTGCCGTTCTCATCGAGCTTGAAGGTGAGCTTTAAGGCATCGCCGCAGGCGAGGGAGCCAACCTCTCCGACGCCATCGGGATTTTCCACTTCACCGACATTTCGCGGATTGAAAAAATGTTCTTTTAACTCGTCGGTATATTCCCACATAGTTCTACCCCTGACTTGCCCTTAATGCCTGTTCAACATCGGCTATTATATCATCTATGTGCTCTGTGCCAACGGAAATCCGAACATAATCATCAGTTACGCCCGCGGCGAGCTGCTCGGCTTCGGTCAACTGCTGATGTGTTGTACTTGCGGGATGGATTACCAGGGTTTTGCTGTCTCCAATATTGGCAAGATGAGAGGCCAACTTAACGCTGTTTATGAACTTAATTCCGGCCTCTCTGCCGCCCTTTATTCCAAAGCCGAGGATAGCGCCCTGGCCTTTCGGGAGATACTTTTTGGCAAGCTCATAATCAGAGTGCGATTTCAAGCCGGGATAATTCACCCAGTTGACGTTGTCCTGCTTTTCGAGCCATTGTGCAAGCGCGAGGGCATTTTCACTGTGTCGCGGCATACGCAGGTGCAGGGTTTCGAGTCCCTGTATAAAGAGGAAGGCATTGAAGGGAGACATGCAGCCGCCCATATCCCTGAGGAACTGTGTCCTGGCCTTTATGATGTATGCCAGTTCCCCGACGGCCTCGACGTATTTTACGCCATGATAGCTCGGGTCGGGCTCGGTTAGCTCTGGGTAGCGGCCGTTGGTCCAGTCGAATTTGCCTGAATCGACGATAGCACCACCGATACAGGTGCCGTGGCCACCGATGAACTTCGTGCAGCTATGGACCACAATGTCGATGCCATAATCGATGGGCCTGAACAATATCGGGGTTGTAACGGTATTGTCGCAAATTACGGGCATTCCATTTTTGTGGGCAATGTCGGCAATCTTTTCGTACCGGAGGATGTCATTTTTGGGATTGCCCATGGTTTCTATGTAAATCAGGCGGGTATTGTCCTTAATGGCTTTTGCAAAGTTTTCAGGGTCCCTTGGATCGACGAAAGTCACATCAATGCCCAGCTTTTTGAAAGTCTGGCTAAAAAGCGTGACTGTTCCACCGTAAAGGGAATTCGACGAGACGATGTGTCCACCTGAGCCGCAGATGTTAAAGATGCTGACATATATCGCCGACTGGCCTGAACTAAAGGCCAAGCCTCCAACTCCACCTTCCAAGGCCGCAAGCCTCTTTTCCAAAACATCGGTCGTGGGATTCATCAGTCGCGTATAGATATTTCCAAACTCTTTAAGCGCAAAGAGGTTTGCCGCGTGGTCGGTATCCTTAAAAACATAGCTAGTGGTTTGATAAATCGGTACCGCCCTGCTTAAAGTGTCCGAATCTACTGTCTGGCCGGCATGTAGGGCCAGAGTTTCCAAATGGTAGTTCGTTTCTTCTATCATGTCTTTACAACCTCCATAGCAACTTCAGCAGCTCTTTTTCCCGACAATAACATTCCGCCAAAGGTCGGTCCCATTCTCGGCAGGCCGAAGGTAGTGGCGGCAGCCATTCCCGTTACAATCAAACCGGGGTATACTTCCGTCGTATTTTCTATAACGGCGTCTTCGGATTCCTCGACCCACATTGGGCCAAAACCTTTAATTTCCACGAGCCCACGTTTATGCAGCGAATGAACCACAACCGCATCGTGTCCCGTAGCATCTACGACGAGCTTTGATTCAAGAGCAACGGGGTCCACACAAGTTATTGCCCTCGGTAGTGCAGAAACTGGGGTCCAGTTGACGACTACGCCACAAACACGTTCATCCTTAATAACGACATCATCGAACTTGGTCATGTTCAGGACCTTTACGCCGGCATCACATGCCGAAGCAATCAGTTTAGAACAAGCATGCGGACCATCGGCAACATAGAGCCCATCGTCAACCTTTTTGTACGGGGCCCCTATCTCATCGAGAACCATCTGAGCGGGCTCCCTGACAGTTACCTTGTTCATAAGATAGCCGCCAATCCAAAATCCACCGCCGAGATAGTTATTACACTCTATCAGGAGAGTCTTTTCGCCGTTTTTTGCAAACTCCCTCGCAGCGATGATTCCGCTGGGTCCTGCTCCGATAACAGTGACGTCGTTCTCGATATAGTCCTCAAAATCCCTTGCAAATTCAGAAACGATCGCCCTGGTAACCTGCTTTTCAGATACTTTTGATAAACTCATACTACCACCTCTTTCTGTCAAAAACGAACTTGTTACGCCTGCCGGGCAGGCTTCATAATGACAACACTTATTTTGCAGGTAGAATTTCCACCATCCTGTCAAGTGCTTTTTTTGCTTTAATCCTTATATCCTTCGGTACTGTAACTGTGCATTGCAAATCCTGCAGTGACCAGAGTAGCTTTTCCAGAGAAATTTTTTTCATATTCGGACAAATTGCATTCTCTGAAGCGAAGATAAATTCGGCCTGAGGATTCTGCTTCTTCAAGGTATGAATTATTCCCACTTCAGTAGCTATTATAAACTTTTTTGCCCGGTTTTGTGCTACAAAACGGAGCATCTGACCGGTGCTGAGGAGCTGATCCGACAGAGCTTTTACCGTCTCGGTGCATTCAGGATGGGCCATGACAACGGCATCGGGATGCCTGGCCTTTGCATTCTCGATGTCCTCTCCGGTTATTACGACATGTACGTGGCAATATCCCGGCCAGAGTATAAGGTCTCTTTTTGTTCTTTCGATGACAAAGCGTCCAAGATGCTGGTCGGGCACAAAGATAATTTGCTTATCCTTAGGCAACGAGTCAACAACTTCGACGGCGTTAGCACTGGTACAGCAGTAATCGCTTTCGGCTTTTACTTCAGCGGAGCTGTTTACGTAACATACGACGAGAGCATCAGGATGCTTTTGTTTTAACTGTTGTAACTGATCCGCGGTAATCATATCGGCCATTGGACAGCCGGCCTGTTCATCGGGTAAAAGGATGGTCTTGTCCGGTGAAAGAATTGCGGCGGTCTCTGCCATGAAGCGGACACCGCAAAACACTATCACATCAGCATCGGTCTCGGCCGCCTTTATGCTCAGGCCCAAAGAATCGCCTCCAAAATCGGCGATATCCTGAATTTCGGGAGGCTGATAGTTGTGCGCAAGTATTACGGCGTTGTGCTTATCCTTTAGTTTATTTATTTTTTCAATTATCTGTTGGCTCATCTTTAGTTAATGTGTTGTCCAGATCCACTATCCGGCTAAGGAAACAGGGCATCGAGTATCTCATTTTTTGTGTTTTGTATAAACCAGGTCGGGATGCGGGCTTGTAACGGTAATGCCGGGCGGTACGGATTCCTTTATCCAGACATTTCCTCCTATTACGGCACCTTTTCCGATGACTACATCGCCTAATATCGTCGCTTCGGCATATATTGTAACATTGTCCTCTATTGTGGGGTGTCTTTTGCCGCCCTTTATTATCCTTCCCCTTTCATCCTTTGGGAAACTGAGCGCACCGAGTGTAGCACCCTGATAGATTTTTACATTGTCTCCAATAATCGTAGTTTCTCCTATAACGACGCCGGTACCATGGTCGATAAAGAAGTTTGCACCTATCGTTGCCCCCGGATGAATGTCAATTCCGGTCCTTTCGTGGGCACATTCTGTCATTATTCGCGGGATCAAGGGGACCTGCTTTAGATACAATTCGTGGGCAATACGATATGTCGCAATCGCAATGATGCATGGATAACTAATCACGATTTCCTCGTAAGACTTTGCGGCGGGATCCCCATCAAAGGCACAACTTACATCACCTTTTAGCTGTTCTCTGATTTTCGGGAGCCTATTCAACAAATGGTGGGTAACATTCTCGGCCATAGTTTTGCAGTCACAGTCATTGCAGTCCTTTATTCTGCACTGATACTGAAATGAGCGTTCCATTTGCTCGGCGAGTTCGGTTGCAATCTGCCAGAGAATATCTCCCACGATGAATTTGATGTTCGACTTTGTAACGGTTCTTTTTCCTGTGTAGCCGGGGAAAATCACTTCAAAGATCAATTCAAGAAGATGGAGAATTTTATCCCGGACGGGCAGATTCGAGGCATCGATAAAATTAATGCCCGAGTCGCCTTCGTATGTACGAGTAACTCTTTCAACGAGATTTTCGATTTTTTTGTTTGTCAGCTTGTTTTTTCTCATATTGACACCCTTTCAGGGCATAAAATGGCAAGGTATCAGCTTTATTTGTTTACCTGGTGCGGTCATACAATTCCGTGGAGATGTATCTTTCACCTGTGTCACAGATGATAGTCACAATGATTTTTCCTTCAGCTTCCTGTCGATTTGAGACCTGCACGGCGGCCCATACGTTTGCTCCGGCACTAATTCCGGCGAGTATTCCCTCTTTTGCCGCCAGCTGTCGAGCCATTTCCATAGCATCATCATTTGAAACCTTTATGACTTCATCAATTATATCAGTGTTCAAAACCTGAGGTACAAATCCAGCTCCTATCCCCTGGATTTTGTGTGGTCCCGGCTGGCCACCGGAGAGTATAGGCGAATCCTGAGGCTCAACCGCAATGACTTTCAAATCCTTGTTCTTTTCTTTTAAGACCTCTCCACAGCCTGTTATGGTTCCACCGGTACCGACACCAGCAACAAGAATATCAACTTTGCCGCCGCTATCGGCCCAAATTTCCTGTGCAGTTGTGTCTCTATGAATTTGGGGATTTGCCGGGTTATTAAACTGCTGGGGCATAAAGGCATTTGCGTTTTCACTGACGATCTGTTCCGCTTTTTCGACCGCCCCCACCATTCCAAGTTCGGCCGGCGTGAGGACAAGGTCTGCACCAAGCAACAGCAACAGCTTCCTTCTCTCAAGACTCATGGATTCGGGCATAGTCAGCATCAACTTGTACCCCTTCGCAGCACAAATGAATGCGAGACCTATGCCGGTATTTCCACTTGTGGGCTCAACAATAATAGTATCTGCTTTTATGAGCCCATCCTTTTCGGCAGCCTCTATCATTGACAATGCGATTCTGTCCTTTACACTTCCACAGGGATTACGCGACTCAAGCTTCGCAAGAACAGTCGCTTTATTCGAAGCGAGCTTATTGATTCGCACCAAAGGTGTATTTCCAACAGCAGCAACGATATTTTCGAATATAGCACTCATAATTATTCACCTAAAAACTATTCAAATTTGATAATTGGACATTTTTTTATCTTTTGCTCTATCAACCAAATCCTGCAGCGTTATTGATTGGAGGACATCTTTAATCGCCTTCTGGACCTGGGCCCAGACCTGCCTTGCGACACAATCCTCCGCTCTTTCACAGAATTTTGTGTCTTCAACACATTCGACTGTAGTGACATGGCCTTCCAGACAATCGAAGACATCGCTAAGCTTAATCTGATTAGGAGACCTGGCGAGCATATAACCGCCTTTTGAGCCCCTGATACTTCTGACAAATCCTGCAGATCTGAGAATCGTCATTAATTGTTCAAGATATTTTACGGAGATTTCCTGACTGCGAGCAATGGCTTTTATTTGTAAAGGGGCCTCTCTTCCATTTTCAGCGAGTTCTATAATTGCCCTTAAACCATATCTTGTCCGAGTCGACAGCTTCATATCAAATCTCCTACAATTCCTACTATGTTGGTAGATTATACATAAAAACCTGAGAATTTGTTGTAAAAAAAAGAAAAAAATGGCAAAAAAACTGAAAAATATCCTTTAATCGCCTCTATCTTCAAATCTACAAGGCTTTTAACCAAACTCGGGCAGAATATCGTTGATCAAAGGTAAAAATCAATTTTCTTGACAAATTTTGCGGATCCCTTTAAGATTATATTTTTCACATTTCAGATGTTTCAAGAAGGACGCAACGAATGGCCAAGGGAATGAAGAAAAAAGTGGCCTTTATATCCTCTTTCCCGCCGAGGAAATGCGGAATAGCAACTTTCACATCTGATCTTATCAAGAACGCCGGGACAGCCGCTAAAGGTCAATTCGAATCTTTGGTAGTGGCAATGCGTTCGGACAGCACTCTCAAATATAACGATCCAGTCAAGTTCGAAATCCGTCAAGACGTGAAAAGTGATTATATCTGCGCGGCCGACTATATCAATTTCAGCCACGTTGAGGTGGTTTCAGTCCAGCATGAATTCGGACTCTTCGGGGGTGAGGCGGGCTCTTACCTTAGCCTTCTTCTGAACAGACTGAAGGCCCCGGTAATAACAACGCTACATACACTGCTTGACGACCCGGATCCAGTTCACCATAAGTCACTGGTGGAGGTCTGTAACGCCTCTTACAAAATAATCACAATGAACGAACGCGGTCTTGATATGCTTCGTGATATTTACGAGATTTCCGGCAAAAAGGTCGAACTTATTGCACACGGGATACCGGATTTACCTTTTGTGGACAGCAACTACTACAAGCATAAATTCGGCATGGAAAACCGAAGAACAATATTGACTTTCGGGCTACTTAACAAGAACAAAGGTATAGAAGTTATGCTTAAGGCAATGCCTCGTATAATCGAGGCTGAGCCGACCATTCTTTACATAGTTTTAGGTATGACGCATCCATCGGTATTAAAACACGAAGGAGAATCCTATAGATTCAGGCTTCAACGGATGGTGAAAGAATTAGGTTTGCAGGAACACGTAATCTTTCACAACAGGTTCGTCAATGACGAAGAACTTCATAACTTTCTTTGTGCAGCCGATATTTATGTGACTCCCTACCTGAATCCTGAACAATTGACGAGCGGTACGTTATCGTTTGCAGTCGGTACAGGCAAAGCTGTAGTCTCAACTCCCTATTGGGCGGCTATGGAACTTTTGGCTGACGGCCGAGGCAAACTTGTTCAATTCGGTAACTCAGAAGAAATAGCAGAGAGCATAATAGAAATCCTTAACAAAAGCTCGCTTTTTTATTCACTTCGAAGACGAGCTTACGACTACGGCAGAGCTCGAACATGGCCGACAATCGGGCAAGCTTACTGGAAATTATTCAGCGCGAAACGACTTCCAGTACGTATTACGGCCAAAATGCCGCTATCAGCAGCCGAGACCATATCAAGCATCGAAGTACCCGAGCCATCATTAGACCATTTTAAGAAGCTAACGGATGATACAGGTATGTTTCAACACGCGACCCTGACGGTCCCAAATCGCGAATATGGTTACACCACAGATGATAATGCGAGGGCTGTAATAGCGATGGCGGACTATTACTTTCAGTATCCTGAGCCGGAAGCACTTGAACTTTTCGATATATATCTATCTTTTATCCTTCATTCGCAAAACAACAACGGTACAGTGAGAAACTTTATGAATTTTGACAGAAGCTGGCTAAAAGATGAACCTCTGAATGACGCTTTAGGGAGAGTGCTGTGGGCGTTTGGAACAGTCATGGCAAAACCACCGGAATCATCATATTTATCCGTTATCAAAGACAGCTTCGACAAGTCCGTAAAGCATGTGAAGAAGCAGTATCCTCGAGGAATGGCGTATTCGATACTGGGGATGTCTGATTATCTCAAGCAGTTCCCGGGAGCCAGTGACATCAAGCGTCAATTGGAAATGGCAGCAGATGAACTGGTTCTTCAATACGAAAATAACAGTTTCCCCGACTGGCAATGGTTCGAGGACACCCTGACTTATGACAACGCGGTATTGCCGCACGCCCTTTATGTTGCGAGCCTGATTTTTGGTAATAAAAAATATGCTGAAGTTGCAGACAAGACACGCGAATTTCTTTTGGAGACTACTTTTAACGGCGACCACTTCAGCTTTGTCGGCTGCAAAGGCTGGTATGAACACGGCCAGACAAAGGCGACATTTGACCAGCAGCCAATAGAAGCGGTAAGCACGGTTATGATGCTGAGGGCCGCCTACGACGCCACCGGCAATGACAGATTCCTGACACTCCAACGTAAAGCTTTTGACTGGTTTCTTGGCGAAAACGACCTTCATACACCACTTTATAACTTTCGCACTAAAGGATGTTACGACGGACTGACGCAGGAGGGTGTAAACCTTAATCAGGGCGCAGAAAGCACGCTGAGCTTTCTTTTGAGCATATTGGCAGTAGTTGAAAGCTATGCGTTGCTCGACAAGGTCAGCAGCAGTAAAAGCGAATCCGGCCAATCAGCCAATTCCACAGAAAAGGCAAACAAAAAAAAAGCGGCACCTATAAAAAATATAGCCGCAAAGGATAAAATCCAAAGAAAGCAGGTCGAAAAACTCACGTGATGTCATTTTCACAATGCCGGATTTTACAGATATGTGAAAAGTGGAGTCGGCAGAGTCAAATAAATTCGATTATAAAATTGAGGGCAGACAAAATCATTGCCTGAAACAACCGTGAGAAAAAGCAAAATCAACTTTTCGGACGGAGAATCGCTTTATTATTCCACAAGCTCGGAGCCTTTTTCACCAATCCATGTGATATCCTTACCAATACCCTGAACAGTCTGACAGCCAAGAGGTGACAAGATCATAATAACTAAAGCAACCACCAAAAGGACTCTTCTAACCATATTCTCAGACTCCCTACTACCTTAGATAAAAACAAGCTCGACGACAGTATTTACAAATATCGGTGGAAAATCGCAGCTATTTTAATAGAATTATACATACTCATGGCAGTCTTGCATAATTTATAAGGACTCTGCAAGCCACAATATGACTATTGGAAAACAGTTTAATTTGTGAGAATTTGTGTTATAAGGATTAGTAAATGAAAGTAGGCAGTTTTAATGTTAATTCGCTACGTTCCCGGCTGTCGGTAGTTCTTGGCTGGCTTTCCCGACATCAGCCGGACGTGTTGTGCGTTCAGGAAACGAAGGTCCAAGACGTGGACTTTCCAAGCGATGCGTTTAAGGGAAGCGGATACAAGTACGTCTTCAAGGGTGAGAAAAAATATAACGGGGTAGCGATTTTCAGCAAAGATGAAATTAACAATGTTCAATTCGGCTTTGCAGATGAGCCGAAAGATGAGGCTCGGCTTATAAAGGCCGAAATCAAGGGTATTGTCATAGTCAATACTTATGTCCCACAAGGTTATATACCTGAATCCGATAAGTTCGAATATAAGCTTAAATGGTTTAAGCGACTCGGGCAATATTTTAAGAAAAACTTCAAGCCCAGTGACACCATTTTGTGGGTGGGTGACCTCAATATAGCACCTGAGCGTATAGATGTGTACGATCCGGATAGTTTATTGGGGCACGTTTGTTTTCATCCTGATGTGCATAAGGCACTGAAGAAGGTTATGGATTGGGGATTTGTGGATGTGTTCAGGATGCACTGCAAGGAGGCGAGCCAATATACATTCTGGGATTACAGAATGAATGCCTTCAGGCGGAATCTTGGGTGGCGATTAGACCATATTATGACTACAAAAGTGCTGGCAAACAAATCCACAGCCTGTTATATCGATAAAGAACCACGGTTTGTCGAAAAACCGAGCGACCATACACCTATTGTCGCCGAGTTTGACTGGTAAAACTATCCACAAGCGGTTATAATCCTTTCAAGAAGCATAAGAAAGGTAGGGCAGAATGAATAAAGTCTTGATTATCGTCGGCGAGGCGACGGAGACCGTAGATACGCTATATCCTTATTACCGAGTTCAGGAAGACGGTTTCGAGCCTGTTGTGGCGGGACCAGAGAAGCGCCGATACCATATGGTTCTTCACGAGATACCGCCGGACTGGGACGGTCAAGTTACCCGTGAGTTCGAGGGCTACACCATACAAGCGGATATCGCCTTTAAGAACGTTAATCCGGAGGATTATCTTGGTATCTTTTTCTCCGGAGGACGGGCACCTGAATACCTGCGCTACGATGAAGACCTTGTGCGTATCACGCGGCACTTCTTCGAGAACAACAAGCCTATCGCGTGTGTATGTCACGGTGTCGAGATTCCCGCGTATGCCGGCTGTGTCAAGGGGCGCAAGATGGCGACGGTTCCAAAGTGCAAGTTCGACCTTGAAGTCTGCGGGGGTACGTTTGTCAATGAGTCGTGCGTTGTGGACGGGAACCTTGTGAGCGGACGGACATATCACGACCATGGGCAATACGTCGGAATCTGGATACAAATGCTTAAGGAGGCCCGGGATAAGTCATAACGGCAGAGTAGTCCTGATAACGGGTGCAATTGAAGATGAACAACAAGTACAAAGACATCCCGCGACGTAGTTTTTTAAAGACGACGGCTGCGAGTATTGTCATACCTTATATTCTTCCATCATCGGTTGTCATCAGCAGTGATCGGCCGGTCCCGAGCAAACAGCTGACGTTGGGGCTTATCGGTCTGGGCAGCATGGGGATGCGGCATTTGAAGGGATTCCTGCAGGAAGAGGACTGCCGGATTGTTGGTGTCTGTGATGTAGATGGGCGCAGACGAACAGCAGCTGTTGGGGAGATAAACAAACATTACAATAACAGCGACTGCGTCGAGTACAGTGACTATCGTGAACTGGTCGCGCGCAATGACGTCGACACAGTCTGTATTTCGGTTCCCGACCACTGGCACGCCATCATCGCACTCGAAGGTATTCTGGCGGGTAAGGATATTTACGGTGAAAAACCGCTCACTCTTACAATCTCCGAAGGTCAAACCTTAGTCGAAGCAGTCAATCGGTACAAATGCGTATGGCAGACTGGAAGCTGGCAGCGGTCGACCTCACATTTTCGGTTCGGGTGTGAACTTGTTCGTAACGAACGAATTGGGAAGCTGCAAAAAGTGGAAGTTGGAATCGGACCGGGCTTCAAGGGGCCGGGAGGACCGACTGTATATGGCATCGGTCCTCAGCCGGTACAGCAAGTGCCGAAAGATTTGGATTACGAGATGTGGCTGGGACCAGCTCCGTGGGCACCTTACACCGAAAAACGCTGTCACTGGAACTTTCGCTGGATTCTGGATTACTCAGGCGGTCAGGTGACCGACTGGGGGGCGCACCATATCGACATCGCACACTGGGGGATGGGCTGCGATGAGACGGGGCCTGCTGAGGTAAGCGGTACGGGTAAATTTCCAGATGACGGCTTGTGGGACGCAGCGGCGGATTATGATTTTGAATGTAAATACGCCGGCGGTCTTGTAATGCGCGTGGCAAGCAATAACCATCTTCGACAAGGTGTGAGGTTTATTGGCGAGAAAGGGTGGGTGCATATCACGCGGGGCGGTCTGGATGCAAATCCAAAGAAGCTGCTTAAGGAAAAAATCGGCTCCGGTGAAATACACTTAGCCAGGCCGAGCAGCGACCATCGTCAAGGACACCGGAGGGATTTTCTTGACTGTGTCAAGACACGCGCACAAACCATCACGCCTGTCGAGATTGGGCATCGCTCAGCCATCCCTGCACATCTCGGAAATATCGCTATGCTGGTCGGGCGAAAGATCCGCTGGGACTCGAAAGTGGAAATGATAATCGATGATCCTGTCGCGGCCAGAATGCTGAGTCGGCCCATGCGCACACCCTGGCATCTATAAACACGTGAATGGTTAGAAGGAATATACTCCCCTGTTTTTGTTAAATTCCTATGGTAAACCATCCGGGGAACCAAGATTCGGACCCAAACTAATTGATCCAGAGTTGCTCCCACCTCAATCCCAAGTGCCTTAAAAAAAACAGGGGCCTATAGTGAACTGGTCGCTATAAGCCCCGTCCTGATGCAAATTCACAGCTAACTATTAGCCTTCCGGCAATAGCGGTTATTGCTGCGGGTAAAGGCCCTCATTGAGCCATCCACTTGCCAGTACAGCAAAGTCCCGGAAGTCAACCTTACAATCGAACGGTTCGGCAATATCGCCCGCCGGTCCAAGCGCAGGGGTGCATCTGGGCTGATAAAGAATCATATCGTCAAAGTACACAACACCAGAACCACCAGGTTGAGGATTGTTCCTATCACCGAAGCCGATATAAATCTTCCTGACATCAGTCAGGTCAACATCTGAGAACTCTTCAAGGTCTATATTCCACTGTTGCCAATCTTCCAACCGCAGGTTTAGATCTAACAGGCTACCACCATATATCACCTTCTCGCATTTTACCAAGCTATTGCTGTCACTATCTTCCAGAACCACATACATCTGCTCATCAATATTGTCTGCATTACCGTAGATGTATAGTGTCAGTACTTTAATGTCCTCCAAGGTCCAGTTTCCGGGTATTCCAAGTCCCCAAATGGTCGCTTCGATCTCCGAATAATAGGGCGCACTATAGGCAAACGGAGTGTAACCGGGAACATACAGCGTAACATTACCATCATTGTCGTAAGAAAACTGCAACGCCTGCGAACCCTCATGAACAGGACCCGGAGGATTATCAGGAGGAACATCAGGCCCAGTTGTGCGAGGATCAATCTCAGTCGAAACGGTTATATTCGAACCAGAATTGCCTGTCAATGTTCCGGTATAACCGTCTCTCCACACAACATAGGCATCAGCCCTGTTCGCGTAGGACTCCATATCATCCACAACAAAATAATCTATAGATGAGACGCTGTCAAAGGGGGTATGGTAGCCAGACGGTTGCGGATCTCTCCACATCCCCAAGATACCGCTGACACCGGCGGCAAAGACACCATCATGAATACCCGCCCTCTCCCAGGGATCATTGGCGTCGGTGTCGATAAGTGTCGGAGTAATCGCTAACAATGGGCCATCCTTATACTCATAGATACTACCCGTGATGTATACCGGGTCTGACCCGATCACCTCCAGCTGAACATAGCGGCTCTTGTCATGGTCAGTGCCGGGGACCGGAACTTCCGGCTGGTAGGTCCCCATAATGTCGGTCAAGTTGTTGACTACCTTCATGACTTCAATTCTCACGTCGGTCGGACCATCCTCATAGTGTATGAGCATTACGTAGCAACTGGCAATCAGTCCGGGGTAACCCGGATTCGGATTTCGCGGGTGTGAGCCATCAGAGTCATAAACCCAATCCGTCCTGGCCGCCAGACCGTGGTAATTCCGGGAGGCATCACCCATGACATTGAACACCGCCCCAACACGGACATCGGTGAAGACCTCGTCACTACCAAATCCTGCGCCGAATTGCGAACCACCAACGGCGGCCGGGCTGGTCTCATCCAAACTTATGTAGTCGTTGTCACCGGTGCCATCCTTAATCGTCGCGCTGAACGTGCCGGTCAGGTCCGGATAGCAATGGAACGTCCATTTTTGGTCAAACACATTACCGTCGAAGGTCTCCTCCCAATTGGCCTGTGCCGTGCCAATTACTGCCACAATCAATGCCACTATTGCACAAATTGTTCTTAATTTTCTCATTTTTCCGGACATGATATTCCTCCTTCAAAAGGTCTCAAATTTTAACCCAACATTTGCTATTTACACTGCTTTGAAATACTCCGGCGGACTTGAAACTGAGGCCTTTGTTGAAAAAGCATTGCGGGAGCAATTCATGTCTCCCTTTACAGCATCTCCCACATCCGCACACATGTGTACTTTAGGAGCAATATAGCAATCTCTTTCTTACTTATGTCAAAGAACAAAACTGTTTCACATCACCTAAACACGAAGCCGGACTAATTGTCTATAAGTTCTTTTGCAAAAGATGTGCCAGGAAAGAAAAAACTACCTGAAGAAATTATAACTTCTTATAAAGTCTTGGTTTATATGCAAAGGATTGATTTAGCCCAATGAAGGCCCATGATTGAAATCGCCCGATATACCGTGGACAACTTGAAATGTCGTGGGGATTATCTGACTATACTCAACACGAAATCGCCCATTCTACAAACATAAGCCCCTCCTGGAGCCCTGCCTACGANNCATACACACACTTATTTTGGACTCGACGCTTGCTTTACTTATCTTCATAAGTCTCGCTTACTTTTATATTTGCCGCATCTGGGGAACAAGGATTCGAACCTTGACTAACTGATCCAGAGTCAGTCGTGCTACCGTTACACTATTCCCCAATATTTTTCAATGCAGGGGATTATACATTCCTCTGTGGCTTCTGTCCATTAGAATTCCAAAAAGTACATGGTTTTCGGTCCGTAAAGCAAACCAAATAAACAATAACCTATAGGATCGGAAATGACGCATAAACAAGATAGATC
>JAABXR010000194.1:0-19143 GCA_011776225.1 Phycisphaerae bacterium | reverse complement strand
ATATTCGGCGTAAAGAGAAGTACATAAAACTTAGTGGAGGCATGCAAATGTCAGAAGAGACAATCGGCACAGTATCAGATTTCTTTGCCCACCCGGTAGTAGCGGCTATCGAGCTGACGGGAACTTTAAAAGTAGGCGATAGAATCCGAATTAAGGGCCATACTACGGACCTTGAACTGGAAGTTGACTCGATGCAAATTAATAATGAGCCGGTTCAAGAGGCCAAAGCCGGAGACTCTATCGGAGTGAAAGTTTCCGAGCGGGTAAGAGACGGCGACACGGTCTATAAGATTGTTGACTGAGACACAGACCGTACCCCAATGTAAAAGTTGTAAATTACTTTGAGACAATCTGTTATCTGTCGGAACGGCACCAAAGATAAAAGCATAACAACAACGTCTATAGACCAATTTGACGTCTCAACGCTACCCATTTTTTTACTTTTGCGAAATTTAGCAGAGAAAGCTTCGATATAACCTTTTGTACCACTTTGGGCCTTAGCGTGCGGGAAAGAAACGGAGGAGAGCAACGCCATGCCTGGGGACTTCGGTCTCGAACTTCTCTTTAAATACGCCGATATCCTTATGACGCCAGAGGTCCCGTACCCTCCGCGGACCTTCGATCTCCAACTGCGAGAAGCTAACCGATATAGGACCGGCCACCTCATCGAGATTGAAGAGGCCGACGGCCAGCGAGCCGTCCTCCATCGGCTTGGCGAGGATGAATACCTGTTCGGTTCGGACGATTGGCTTAGCCTGTCGGCCCAATGGGTCCTGATCGACCTCAATTACCTCGGCGTTGCAGAGAATATTGAGGGTAAACTCATCCAGCCTTGCCATATCACCGGAGTAAAATAGAGGTGCCGCCATTAAACACCACATTGACATGTAGCTGTACTGCTCGTTGGGAGTAAGTTTCGTAGGTATTGGAGGGTGGTCTTTTTTACGGGCGTTACCGACGTATCCGATGAGGATATAATCGGGGTCGTTCCACTGGCCGGGTTTTGCGTACTCCCAATGACGGGCATTGCTCAGGCCGATACGATAGAATCCGGGCAGGTTCGTGCCACGAGCCAGGCCCAGGTCACCTGTAGTGCGCCAGCAATTGCCTCCGACCTTACCGCCCCACTTCCAGACCTCACCCATTCCATACTGACAGAGGTTTAAGACAATGTCGCGGTCGAGATTTTTGAGTATGTTGCCCATCTTTATATAAGGTTTTTGCAGTTCAGGTAATGACCGGTCTTTTGCAATCCTACCGTATGAGCACCAGTCGTACTTTAGGAAATCGAAGCCCCACTCGGCGAAAGTCTCTGCGTCCTGCTGCTCGTGCTGATATGTTCCGACAAAGCCAGCACAGGTGAGCGGTCCCGGCGAGGTATAGAGTCCGGCCTTTAGGCCCTTGCTGTGTATGTACTCCGTCATCACTTTCATGTCGGGAAATCTGGCGTTGGTGTTTATGGTCCCATCCGGATGTCGATTGGGCCCTTTTAGCTCGGGATCCTTCGAACCGGGCTTTATCATCCAGCAGTCGTCGATGTTTACATATTGGTATCCGTAATCGGCCATGCCTGATTCGATCATGACATCGGCAGCCTCCCGCAGATGCCTATCTGTTATCCTGTTGTACCAGGTGTACCAGTGGTTCCATCCCATCGGGGGGGTGAGCGCGAGTGTATCTCCTACAACAATATTAAAGTCTCTCTTGGCCTTACCGTGCGAATTTGATGCGGTTAGGATCACCTTGTAGCGGCGGGGCTTCTTCGGTGTCGTTCCTGTGATGATGCCGGTGGCTTTGTCCAACTTAAGACCGCGAGGCAGTCTCTTAGCTGTAAACACTATGGGCCTTTCTCCCGTACATGGGATACGATAGATAAAAGGCCTTCCAGGTCGACAGCCGTAGACAGTTGGCCCGTTTATTCGAGGCTCCGGGCCGGGTTTCGGCGTAAGAATTATCTTTTCCTCTTTTATAACCGGAGGATCCATCGCTTTTGGTTTGGGGCCGGTAACCTCAAATTTTGCCTCGGCCCAGTCTGCATGGTCGTAGCCGACACCATCGCTGGTAGAATCGACCAGTAATAGCAGTGTCTTTATTCCTTCGAGGTCTACGGACACCTTCTTAGCAGGTTCTCCGGCTTTCATAACACCGCTGGACCACAGCGATTTTCCATCCGCATAGACGCGGAATTCGACACTTGCCGGTTTTCCCTTAACTTCATCATCAACGCCAACGAAAGCGGAGAATTTTTTTGAGCCGGCCTGGAGGTCGATATACATCATACTGCCTGCATGGCTGCCGACTCCCTTGTCAAACTTTCGGCCGGCGATGGAAAGTGGTTTGCCTACGATGGATTTGTTGACCTGAGGTTTTCCCCATCCGACCGTCATCTTACTGAGATCAAGGGAAGAAAGCCAGACCGTTTCCTGCTCATCTGGCTCATCCGACCATAAAGGAACCGCTAAGGACATTAATGCTACTACGACGGTAAGTATATACACACCGACAGTTTTAGGATTAACGTTAATCAATCTGAAAGTATTCATGGTAATCTCCTTATAATACAAGTATTTACCAAATCCGGGTAACCTCAACGATAGAATATCGTAACAAAACCGAGCCTTTTTGTCATTATGTTTCTTTCAATCAGATTCCTCTTTTCGGTCACGGCGGGAATAGAAACGCCGCAAGAGGGACAAAAACAAAACACTCGATTATCACGACTTCCACCTCAGGGGGACTTTTGTACTACAGTTTTCAGGATTGTTAGACTAAAATCGGCACCTGTTACGTCATATTGGTGATTGAGCGTTCATAAGGCCGGTTACTTGAATCTTCTGGGAATTGCACCTATGTCGGAAGACAGACAACTATTAAAAGGTTTGCATCGCGGCGAATCTGCTGCTTTGCGACAGATATATCTAAAGTACAAAGATGATCTGCTCACGATTGCCCGGTCGCTTGTTCATGATATCAATACAGCGGAAGATTGTTTGCAGGATGTTTTTGTTTCACTGGCATCAGATGGGTACAGAATCAGGAGCAACCTTAAAGGGTATCTGCTCAGTAGTGTAGTCAATCGGGCCCGAGATTATCTGCGCAGAGAAACCGCTCAGTCAAATTTTCAAGTTAATATGCAAACTAAGCGTATTGATGCGACGGAGACGACAAATATCCCGGCCTTGGACGAGAATATGAAAACGATAATCCGGGCACTTGAGAAATTGTCGCTTGAACAGCGAGAAGTTATCGTCCTGCATCTGCAGGGAGATATGAAGTTTCGCGAAATCGCGACGATGCTGGATATGTCAATCAACACGGTTCAAAGCCGGTACCGGTACGGAATTGAAAAACTGCGACAGGTTCTGACAAAGAAGGAGGCGATATGATGTCGTCCGAGAAAATAGAAGATACGATTCGTAACGTAAGATTAACGACGAGTACGGCAACAGACGAACGCATAATGATGGCGGCCGAGGCCGCTATGACAAAACCAAAAGAAAAACAGCCTGCTCGGATTGACACGAGTGGGCAGATAAGGAGAATTATCATGAACAGCAAATGGACAAAACTTGCGACAGCTGCGACGGTCATCGCTGCGATAATGCTGGGAATACACATCCTGACCGGTCGCGGGACGTCGGTTACAATAGCTCAGATGAGGGAGGCCATGCAGGGAATCGACTGGATGCAAATCATCAACGAAGGCGAGAAGAAGGGCGACGGGCAAGTGGAGACAGATTGGTATTCATTCGTCTCGAAGGTACATATCGGGGTAGGCAACGGAGTAGTTGAGTATGAAGATTTCAACACCGGCAAGAGGCTTTGGTGGGATCCTGACGGCAGTTCCATCATCGAATATCCCATTGCCCAGGCAAAAGAATTTGCAAGTGGCGCCAGCGGACCCTTCGAAATGATCGACAAGACGTTTCGAATCATACAAGCCGAAAACAACTCGGAGATTGTGAAGGAACTCGGAACTTACGAGGGCCAAAAGGTCGAGGTATGGATAATAAGTCATGACGTAAAATCCGGTGAAGGTCGGACGCTCACGGTGTACATTGATGCCTACAGGAAGTTCCCTGTTGCAGCCACATACGACCATACACGACAAGACGGCACTGTTTTGCGTGAGAGCAATATCGAGTTTAGGTATCCCGAGACCGGCCCAGCCGATATCTACGAGGCCGGTGCGCCCAAGTCGGCACAGATTAAACATGCTCCAAATCCGTAAAACCACGAGAACTGAACGCGTATGAAAAGACCCTCGTTCTGATGTCCGGGGGTCTTTCTTTATCGAATTAGAGCATTTAGTTTTAGAAGATTGTAAACGTACTGTTAATCAACACCACAAATCGCAAATATCACTATTCTGAGTAATATTCTTGCTATTAAAGTTTCTTTCCTATATCCTGTACCGCATAGACAAACTGGAGTGATGGTAGACAAAAACTCTAAAATCAACTCATGGTTTATGCCTAGAACATGTAAGACAAGCTTTACGATTTTTCAGGTTTGGATTAATTGGTCCAACATTATTGCTATAACATTTTCTTTGAAAGGGGCAAGGTAATGTCGTTGAGGAATTTTGTGTTAATCCTGTTATTTTCTCTAACTATTTGTCATATTTCATTCGCCGATTTCATCTTATTCGAGGATCGTATAGACTCGCAGCAAAAAACCGAGATTCGGTACGATGTTCCCAGCGGTTGTGTGGTTACGGGGCTGGGCTTTCGTGCCGCTTATGATAACATCACCACAATGCACTGCCGATATAACCGGCTTTTACCTAACGGCAAACTTGGTGAGGCCAAGGAAATTCACCTTGGCAGCGAAGCCGACCACGCGTGCGAAGCGAAGGTGATGCTTCCGGACGGCTGGGTGGCCGTTGGTTTTGGCGCGGCAGGCGAGCCGGAATGGGATGTAACGTTGCTGCGTGTCTGGGCGAGACGGCTGAACGCGGACGGCACATTAGGCGAAATGAAGACTTTTAGCGACGGTTTCAAGCCAGAGCGCGGTTGTGAACGAGAGATTATCATAACCGACCCAGATCGGATGATGGTTGGGGCGGGATTGCGATTCCACCATAATGACATCCAAGGAATTTATTGCCGCTCAAAGCGCATACTTATATTGGACGAACAGAGCCGCATGAACCTGCGCAAATTCACGGGGCGAGGCTGGATTCTGGATGCCGANNATAGATTTGCGATTCGGGAAAGATTTGCAGGTGCGCGACAATAAGGCAATCCTGGCTCTGTCTAAATTGTCGGCATCAGCCCACAAACAAGGCGTAGAGAGCTATGCATGGATCGGTACCATCAACCGTGACACCGCGCAAGAGCTTTTTGTCAGGCTGTCTTATCTTACCGGTGTCGTCGTGGATATTTCATCCCTGTCATCCGAACAGCAAACGGAGGATATGTTAAGGATGTTTTACTCTGTCTGCTACAGGGCCCGGCGGCGTCTATGCCTTCGTTTGGGTGAGTGTGCAAATTCGGGGTACGGTCGAATCACAGATCTCATTCGCTCGCTGCCGAAAGATGTCGGTTTGATTGTGCCTTTTAACGAATATCAGACAAACAGATGCAGAAATACAGCTTTCGATGTCAACGTATATGGTAAGCGTGATATAACGGTCGAACTTGCTTTGACAAGCTGTCCGACGGGGCCGATGCTGCCTGATGTTCGTATGGATAAACTGGCCAGCCTTATTATCGAGGCTGTTCTAAACGGGGCAAAGGGATTCATCGTACATGCCAACATTTCCGACCATTATGTTCCTGATAGTTTCAATGCCATCAGCTTGTACGCGCTGAGTGAGTTGGCAGATAATCCGTTCCAAGGGACAGATGTTTTGTGGAATAAATTGTGCTCAAAACTTTATGGGGAGGCCGGCAATGAGGCGATGGCAGCCCTGAAGCTTACAGAATCCACCAATGATCTGATTTTCCGGATGTTTGGTGTGCCTGTTCTTTGGGATGGCAGCAATATCTCAACGATGGATGTTGTCGAGAAGCGATTAAAAAAACATTTTCAAGCCTCGACATCGGCCGGGACCAAAGAAGTACTGCAAAAATTATTAGAGCCAACAGATAAAACGGTTGAACGTGTACGGGGGGACAAGGAAACAGCTCTCTGGCTTATTAGCCAGTCAACGGCAAAAGCAGAAGCTGCGGCAAAAATCAATCCCACAGCCGAATTGCGTGCCCTTCCTGAGGCCATAGAACAATTGCGAAAGACAGTGTTATTCTGGCAGGAAGCGGGACAGGCATATTTGCTGGCAAAGATATATGCAACCGACGGAGCGTCCAGTACGCGCAGAGATGCCGAAGCTGCCCTAAAGAAGTTGTCCAGCCTCGTCGAAGAGGGGACAGAGACGCAGGACATTGTATCGATGTTTAAGGGTACGAATGCGTTTGTATCATCTGTCGGGAAGTGGCTGCAAGAGAAAGAGAACACCGCCGAACTGCCGCGCAGTTTCGGTCGTGTAAAAGAACTTATGAATAAAAGACAGGATAAAGCGGCGGTGGAAATGTTTGTTGAGATCCTAAGAAGTAAAAAATTTGCAGCACATCTTAAAAAGCAGAATGAGACAATCGGCAATATAGCATCATCTTTGAATGCTTTTGGGGAACCGTCAAAGACACTGCGAATAGTACGGGGCGGGGACGGACAATGGGATGTGCGGAAGGTAGGCGGTCGCTGGTGCTGGGTAATTGGACCAAAGAAACCCTGTCTTTACCTGGACGTGCCGGGTGGTGCGTTGAAAAAGCCTGCCGATTATGTGCTTTCGTTCGAATATTTCGATAAAGGTGACTGGAAGATATACTTTCACTATGATTCCGACTACCCGCCTGAACAGAAACGGGAATATCATCCGGTGGAACCTTTGCAACTAACAAATACCGGGACATGGAAGAAGGATTCGTTTGTTCTGACGAACTGCCGGTTTGCTTCAAGTCAGAATGTTAACGCGGACATGCGTTTTGTCTCGGGAACGGGAGCCTGCATCCGAAATATTCGTTTAGAATGTAAATAGCATCCGAATGATAACCATCTAAGTTGCAACACTGATGAATACTGGATTGAAGAAGAAAATTCCCGGTTCATGGCTCCAAGTGAACCGGACTTCAACGAGCACTGTTATTCTGTTTTTGTCAACCGAACTTTAATTCATCAATCCTATGGACATTCAGATAGAAATAGCCCAAAATATTTAGATCATTGCTATTCGGTCCGAATTGAGCTACGGCGGAGGTCAGGTTGGGTATATTCAGGGCTTGTTTATCCATTTAAGCCTCGATATTCCTCCAAAAAGCTGCTTTTTAAGGCACAAGGAGTTGTTTTTTTTTGACCACAATACAGGTATAAACAATAATATACATGAAAAAACAATAAAATACTTGACATTTTAAACATTGACCTATATATTTGAATAAAAACAAATTAAACTTATTCAAGGAAAATGCAATGGAGAAGAAAAGAGTATTATCGCTGGAATTCTTTGGGGATTTTCAGGACAAAGATAAGTTCTTCGAAAAAATGACGAGCGAGACAGAGATGTTTCACAGGGCATTAAACCAATATTTACTGCTGAATATATGTACATTTCTTTACGGCATCGCCATGGGGAGCTACAATGGTTTTCGGCAAGCGATATCCTCAGGCATAAAAGTGCCTCTTCTGCTTTCACTTGCGTTGTTGGTATGTTTTCCTGCATTTTTTATTATTCAATATGCACTTGGCTCCAAGCTTAGGTTTTGTCAAATGTTTATGATAATCCTTTCCGGTTTTGTTATTACAGGCCTAATCCTGCTCTCGTTTTCTCCGATTGTTATTTTCTTCCTCATAACCGGTTGCAACTACTCTTTTCTAAAACTATTACATGTAGCGATATTCGGGCTTTCGGGATTCTTCGGGATGAAAACCATCTTAGATGCATTGCGGTTTTCCTGTGAGAAAAAGAATGTTTATCCAAAGATTGGAGTTGTTGTTTTTCGTTTCTGGATTTTGATCCTTGCATTCGTAGGCATGCAACTGGCCTGGAATTTGAGGCCGTTTGTTGGCAGCAGAGATCTGCCTTTTGAGCTGTTTAGGAAACGTGAAGGGAACTTTTATATAGCTGTGATTCAGTCAGTTGGGGATTTGATATCTCCACCAACAAAAAAAACGAACAAGTAGGTTGGGTAGACTGCCTCTTAAGGTTTGAATGATTAAGCAGGGAAGGTTGAAATCAGTGGAAGATGACATTATGACATTGGAAGAGGTAGCTGCTTACCTTAGGTTAAAACCTCAGACGATTTACACGTGGGCACAAGAGAAGAAAATACCTGCCGCCAAATTAGGAAAAGAGTGGCGTTTCAAAAAGTCAATTATTGACGAATGGTTCCTTCAACACATCGATGAAAAGTTTCGTGATGTTATCAATGTCTGGAAAGAAAAACAAAGAAAGCAGAGGGATCTATGAAGATATCAAGAAGAAGTAGCTGATTCCAGCACAGATCCTAAAGAGAAAATCAGTATTTTGTGGCAATCTTTTCCAACCCACCTTGTATAGAAAATATGAAACACCCGTCATTTGTGCAGAAAAAGAACAAAATGACCGCATACAATTACTTGCCAACGGTAGCTCCATATAGTTGTATTGGCGAAGGAAGGTGAAAATTGATGACAGATAATAAAAAGGATTAGGCCTTGTGCATGTCCACGATATTTGATATTTTATCTTATCGACTGGCCTTCGCGTTTATTTGTTTTGAACAAGACAAATAACAGTTGATTATCGGTTAGAATTATGACCTCTGGTGACAAGTTTGAATACAGGACAACGATAGAAGACGAACACTGGCGGAACGAAGAGCTGCAGTGGGCGCGGATTCTTTCCTCCGGCGAACCGGCCAAGGGTATGGTCCTGTTGTATATACAGAAGGCGTGTACGGCATTTCACGAGTTCGAGCCCGCCTGGAAAAAGGGCGCTTTGGACAAGAGTCAGGTAGATTTTTTCCGAAAACGATTAGTAAAGAGAATCAAGCATGTACTGGTAACAATGGAGAACAACAGCCTTGATACTGTTAAAGGCACCTCGGAACTGGTGGATATTCTACACTCTGTCGAAACGGCAAAGACCATAAAAGAAATAGCCCAACTGACTGAAAAGCTACATGCCGTCAACCATGTGCTTCTGGATTCATTGGAAGAAAAATAGCAGTCAAATAGCAGAGGATACTCAGCTTGATACAGGATGATAATTGAGAAGGAGGATAGGTATGAAGACTGTCACTCGTCGAGATTTTGTGAAAAGTTCGATTGCAGCAGGAGTGATGACGACATTGCCCTTTTCCCATGTACGCGGCGCCAATGACAGGATTCTTGTGGGTGTGGTCGGTTGTGGCGGTCGCGGTACGGGGGCCCATATACCATCCTTTGAGAAGCAGAAGGATGTGACTGTAGTTGCCCTCAGTGATCCTGACCGAGAGCGTATGGGAAGTGCCGCCAAAACGATCGAAGCAAAATACAACCATAAGGCGGCCCAATACGTCGACATGCGAAAGATGTTCGAAAGAAAGGACATCGATGTAATCGGCAACGCAACACAAAACTACTGGCACGGACTGAGCACTATCTGGGCGTGTCAGGCAGGTAAGCACGTCTATGTGGAGAAGCCGCTGTCGCATTACATCTGGGAGGGCAGGCAGATGGTCAACGCTGCAAGGAAGTATAACCGTATTGTCCAGTGCGGTACCCAGCGGCGCTCGCAGAGTTCGGTCGCCAAGGGTATCCGATGGATACAGGAAGGAAACCTCGGCAAGATAAAGTACATCACCGCTTTTGCCAACAAGCCACGCTCTTCCTGCGGCAAGCGAGAGACACCGCTGCCAATTCCCGATACTGTTGACTATGATCTCTGGTGCGGTCCCGCAAAAAAAGTGCCAATCTATCGCAATCGTCTCCAATATGACTGCAGCTTCGACTGGAACACGGGGGACGGGGAATCGTGCAACCAGGGTGTTCATGAGGTGGATGTGGCCCGTTGGTGCCTTGGCGAGAAGAAGCTATCACGCCGGGTAATGAGTATCGGCGGTCGATTTATTTTCAACGACGCATGCGATGTTCCTAACACACAGATAATTTACTACGACTTTCCCACGGCCCCTCTGCTTTATGAAGTTCACAATCTCCATAAGGCAAAAAGCTCTACCCAAATGCCTTCATTCCGGGGCGAGCGGGTCGGTGTGGTAGTCGATTGCGAAGGCGGCTCTGTAAGCCTTTACCGTGGAATAGCGTGGGACAAGAATGGTAAGGAGGTCAAGAAATTCAGCGGCGGCGGTGATCATTTTGTTAACTTCATTGAGGCGGTCCGCAGTGGACGACGGGAGGATCTCAACGCCGAGGTCCTAGAAGGTCACCTTTCCACGGCCGTGACTCATACGGGCAATATATCATACAGACTCGGCAGTAAGGCATCAAAGAAAGAGATGCGCGCCCAGGTCCAAGACATACCAATCTTCAATGATATGTTCGACCGGCTTCTGGAGCATCTTGCAGGCCACGAAATTGACGTCTATACCAAGGCCGTAACACTGGGGCCATGGCTGGAGATTGACCAGGAAAACGAGAGCTTCAAGAACAATGAACGAGCTAACAAACTGGCTCGAGGCTTTTACCGCGAGCCTTATGTCGTGCCGAATTTGTCAGGTTGAGTCTAAGCTTTATAATGGCAAATTGATGACTAAATCAAAGTGGAGCATCCAATTCTTTGTAGATCCGAAATTTTTAGTTAAGGTCTTATTTGACTTTCCGCTAGCGATTAGTAAACATAATGGTTGTTCTTTCAAGAAATATTTTGTAAAGTAACATGGCCAAAGCCCGGTTGTGTAGCCGGGCAGATTCAAATTAAAGCCTCGCATATGGAGGTTGTAACAGGGGCAATTTTCCATGATGGATAAAATAGAACAAGAAGCCCAAAAACATATTGACTTAACCCGCCGTTACTTTCTCAAACTCGGCGCAGCAGGATTAGGCGCGATAACAACCTCCCAACTATGGGCCCGGGAGAAAAAGAGCCAAGAGCATCCACTGCTTACCGAGGCGATATCAAAACTGGAATACCTGACCCGGGAAGAGAACTTCACCACTTACGGTCGGGGAAATCCGCCGCCTCATAAGCTACCGGTTGAAAAGCATCGCGAAGCCGGATTAGTTCGCGAGACATGGCAGCTTGAGGTGCTGCCGGATCCTGACAGTAATACCAAGGTTGAGAAGCCGCTTTCTAAAAAGGATGGGACCGCCCTGAACTGGGATGGGCTTATGAAACTTGCTGAGAAACATGCCGTACGTTTTATGAGCGTGGTAACCTGTACAAACGGGCGATTTCCATGTGGAATGGGTTTATGGGAGGGTGTTCCCCTGAGGGAAGTTGTTTGGCTGGCTCGGCCGACAAGTAACGTCCGACGCCTATTTTATTATGGGTATCATAACAATGATCCTAAACAGAGATTCCAAAGTTCGCTGCCTATCGGTCGTGTTTTTGAAGATCCGCCCGGAGAACACCCAATAATATTAGGTTACAAGCTAAACAACCAATGGCTGACAATCGACCGTGGGGGACCGGTCCGTATGATTGTACCTGATGCTTATGCCAACAAGTCGGTGAAGTGGCTACAGTGTATCATGCTGACTAACGATTATCAGGCAAACGATACTTATGCACTCTGGAATAACGACACTGTCAGTCATATAAAGACGTGCGCACGTTTTATTCACACACCAAAAAAAATCACAGCGGGAGAGCCGGCACCGATTACAGGATTAGCACAGGTGGGCATTTCCGGCCTGACTAAAGTTCAATACTGGCTACACAAAAAAGAGGAATCCCTTCCAAAGGATGATCCTTACTTTACGAAGGCCGAATGGAAAGACGCAGATATTTTACCTGCTCCGGACAAGTGGGGGGGAGGACTTCCGGACGGCAAGCTGCCTGCAATCCCACGGCAGATCGATGCTGTCACTGGTAAACCAAAACAATGGCCAATTCGAAATACAATTGTTCACTGGGCAGCGCTAATTACAGTCGAGCGGCCGGGACGATATGACCTTCGGTGTCGTACAATCGATGCCAACGGGGCCGCACAACCTATGCCGCGTCCGTTCCCCAAATCAGGCAATAACAAGATTCAAAGTGTGCAAGTAGTCGTTGAGAAGCAAACTTAGTATGCAAATCTCAAATTAATCAAAAGCTGAATCGCCCGGTCTTAATTTTATAAACTTACACCGACAATCCCAGACCGTAAGATACAAATATTCATATTCGCGCAGTGTTACCGATCAGATTATCACAGTTCTTTTAGAGTGCAGTTCTGAAAGAAGACAGTATTAGCATTCTAGGAACACAAAATCCCTTTTAGAGTTAACCTGTGAGATTCTATGAACCGGCTAATGTCTTCTGACGCGCAGCTTCATACCCCTTCTTCAAGCCTACAGTCCAACCCTTTTTGTAGCCTACACTCCAACCCTTCTTGTAGCCTTCACGACAGCCTTTCTCATAACCTTCTATGTTCCCGTCCCTACGGCCCTTTCCATATGCTGCGTTAGCTCCTTTCAGGTAACCTTTCTCGTAGGCTCTTTCATGGTCATTTTCACCGACCATTTTTCTATATCCTCCAAGAAAAATACAAACCGTTATAGTGTAGGGATACCGATGAAAGAACGGCAAAAACCAAAGAAGAATAGTATGCCCTACTCTCCTTCCAATCCTTTGGAAATGGCAAAAAGCAAAATTATTATATGAGGTCTAACCTGCAAATCAAGAAAAAAAGAACAAAACTACAAAAAATTCGTCCGATATAAACTGGCTGTATACCGGAAAAACAACATATCGTACACCAGCGACATCAGTTCGTCGGATGTGTTTTTATTGATTCCCGCGCGCAGCAAAAAATGTTTCCGTGCAAGAGAGAAACCTACTTAAAAAATCGAAAAAAAACTTGACATAAGAGCCTATAAGTGATTAAATAAGTTTTTGTGTGAATGCGTTTTCAATCACATACCCAACATAAGATTATGCAGCACACTGCATATCACAGGGGAAAGGAGCTCCATAATGTCATACACAAGAGTAGTAGTCATAGTGATTCTGTCACTTGTGACGATTAGTTCAACAGGTTGTTTCTCATCTCATCCCAAAAACATAGAGGCGTATCTAAAGCCCCGACAAGTCAATGTAACCGCCGGTACTTATGTTTTACAACCGCCAGACGAGATTGAGATATCCTGTTCGAAGGTACCTGAAATCGACAAGCAACGGCAGCGAATCAGGCCTGACGGCAAGGTAAGCTTTGAAAGTATAGGTGAAATAGAAGCCGCAGGCAAGACCCCTTCAGAGGTTTCCAATATGTTGCGAACTAAGGTTTTAGAGCTTTACAAATTACCAGGCAATCAGCCCGTGGACGTTCGGATTGTTGTGTACCGAAGCAAAGTTTATTATGTATTGGGCGAGGTCTATTTGCCGGGCCCGAAAGACTACACGGGACGTGATACAGCGCTGAATGCGCTTGCTGGTGCAAAACTCAATCCTATGGCGTGGAAACAACGCATCCAGGTAATAAGGCCATCAAGCGATGAGAACGTCAAAGCCAAAATCTTTGAAATAAACTATGACCGTATGGTTGCTCACGGTGAAACGAGCAAGGATATCCTGCTGCAGGAAGGTGACATAATATACGTGCCCCCCACTATATTAGCTGCTATAGCACAGGTAATAGAAGAATTTGCACGTCCGATTGGCCGAGCTTTCTCAACAGTATACATTGTAGAAAAACCATACGGTGGAAGTGGATACGGCGGTTATTAACAAGTTTTTTTACGTTGCTAAATCCTCTACAGTGCGATCAGAAAAAGGGACCACAATTTAAAGGGAAACAAAAGTGACCCGACATAGGACATTGAAGTTAATTCATCTTGCCAACACGGTGTGGTTCATCCTGTGTGTTGGCTATATTCTGGTTTTTGCACTGCGTAAAGCAGGTGTTCATTGGTGGATTATCTTTTCCCTATCAGGTCATTCTACTTTACTTGTTCTTCTTATGGTCAGCATATATTTATTCGCTCTTTTCAGAGGCATGGACAAAAACCAAATAATCGAAGCGGAACATCCGTTAACCAGTACGAATTACTATATTGTTTTTTATATTATTGCTCCAATTTTAGGAGGCCTTACCGGCTGCGTTGGAATGATAGGTGTGAGTGCAATGAAGCAATTTTTTTTGGGAGTTGCGCTGGGCACTCTAGGAACAACATTTTTGGTCTGGGTGATTGTGGACCCGTTGACCGCCCTTCTTGAGACGCTGTTGCCCGCAACAAGCCGGAAGCACCGTACAGAACGTCTTGACCAAGCTAAAGCCGAACGGGAAAAGAGGCAGAAAGACCGTGAGCATTTGATAGCAGAAGTACTGGCAAACGAAGAATTAGATCGGCACCGCTGGCGGGAATTGTTGAAACCACAGGCCGAAATACTTGCGGGACTGCTAACAACCAATAGCGCCAACTTCGTACAGGCAGAACGTAAAGCAGCGGACATAGGTGTTAAGGCCTGGCAAATTGGAGGATTAGTTTGTATGCACCAACTTCGCGATATGGCGATAGATTTATGCAGACAAAAGAATGGAAACAAAGCTGTTGTCGACTATATTTCATTCTGGTGGGAAGGTATCGGAAACTGGCGAATACCCTCACTTGAAAGGATGATGAATCTATAAACACGAGAATAAGATTTTACGGTTTCAAAATGAGTGCGGGGATAGAGTCGATACAAAATTCTTAAAGACCTGCCAGCCAATTATCAATAAAAATTCCAAGGTCCTCTATACCTACATTACCGATCCGGTCGAGGTCTGTGCCATTACAATTATATGATGCACCGCAGTTATCCTTCTGCCAGTGCCATGCAAAAAAAGAATAATCGAAGAAATCTATGCCATCCGGACAGACAAAATCTCCCAATGTAAATTCCGAGGCCAACTTGGGATAATTAACGAAATCTTCACAAAGCCTCCATATATCTTCCGTTCCATTGCTTGTCTCTCCAATAAAATCCCATCCGGCATTGGTAAAAGTGCTCTTGGTTTGCATGTTTGTTGTGGATTCACCTATTACGTTAGGATCGGTTGTGTTTCCAATCCCTGTAAACAACGGATTGATGGTGTTATCCCAAAAAGAACTACTGTAAACGCCGAAGTTGCTATATCCTACCAGTCCACCTACATAACTGACTCCCTCAAGACTGCTGGCTGCATAGCAATTGGTGATCTTCCCGCCGGATTCACCTCCCAGAAAGTTATATCCCGACAGACCGCCAATCCAATAATTCCCTGAAACGTTACCACCCTGTGTATAAGAATTGGCGATTGTACCTCCATTTCCTCCCGTCAATCCACCTGCGGTAAAGTCTCCTGCGACACTGTCGGTTGCATAGCAGTTAGTGATTTGGCCAGCATTCAATCCTACCAGCCCACCAGCCAAATTACTACCAGAGACAGTGCCGCCATTTACAAAGCAATTTGTGATTGTACCTTCATTAGCTCCCACCAGACCGGCTACAAAATAATTTCCTAAAATACTGACATTTTTTGCATAACAGTTTTTGATTGTACTACTGTTACTTCCAGCCAATGCACCGACGTAATATCCTGTACCTGCATTAACTTCGACGTCAATCAATCTCAAATTATTGATCCTGCCACTCTCAACGTACCCAAAAAGACCGATGTAATTTGTATGATTCGAGTCGTACGTGAAGTTAGCAATAGTATGGTCTTTTCCGTCAAAGACACCTGTGAAATTTGTAATGATATTGAATTCCGTCCCGGTATAATGGCTTAAGTCGATATCTGCCATTAGTTTGAATTGCATATCCCACAGGCATGGAAACAGTCCGATTATGTTCAATTCCTCATGTGTATGGATTAAGTATGGACTATTAGAATCACCATTGCCCTGCAAAGGAAATGTCCCAACAATAGGATCGCCCGGCTTCTGTTGCCAGGCAAGTCTGGGGTAGTCTACACCTTCCTGAATCGTCCAGACCTCTTCACAAACTCCCCAATTAAGAAAAGTATCTGCCATCCTCATTTGGTCGATTGTTTTACCCTCTCCAGCCGCACTGTTAGGCTGACCGCTCGTCTCAATATTCCAATAAGAGTTGATAACATGTCCGGAATTAGATCCAATTAAACCGCCAGTGTTCTCATCTCCAGTAACACTGCATGTCGAATAGCAGTTTGCGATTGTGCCGGAATAATGACTTCCCACGAGGCCACCAACATGGTTATTTCCCGTAACGCTGCCTGTCACATAACAGTTAGTGATTGTGCCACTATGAATATACCCCACCAGGCCACCCACCATAAAATCTCCTATAACAATAGCGTCTTCTAAGTAACAGTTGATGATAGTTCCAGATCGGACATTGCCAACCAACGAACCAATATAATTTCCTGTTCCACCGACATTAATTTCTGATTGAATCAATCCTAAATTCCTGATCACGCCGTCATCAAAGCATCCGAAAAGCCCTGTGTACCCAATACGATTAGCATTGTAGGTGAAATTTAAAACCGCATGATTATTGCCATCAAATACACCAACAAAGGGATAATCTTCGTCAGTTCCAATAATATTGAACTCATCTGCCTCATAACCTGACAGATCAATATCCTCAATCAGCTTAAAGCATTTATCCCAATCGTTTGGTTCAGCCCCAACAGCATTCATATGGTTTGCATCGCATATCAGATACGGGTCCTCCGCCGTTCCTGTGCCTCCGCCATATTTGGCCTGGGCCGGCAATACCAAAAAACAGATGGCAAGCAACACAGCAAGCAAAAGTATTGTTAATCTGTTGCTTTGTTCGTTATTAAGCAAATTAGACTGCCTTCTTATAACGTAGTAAAAAGCCCCTGACATTCCTAAGATTTGGCTTAATCGCCTCATTTTTCGCCCCTGACACAAATTGTCTGTTATCTTAAATGTGCTCATTATAACGCTTTATCGAACTTATTGCGCAGAGATTAGCGTTAAAAGAACCGCATCAAGTGATTCTCCTCCTTGATAGCCGAAAAATCCATCATATAGAATATTCTAACAGATTTTTTCTAAATGTCAAGTAAAAGATTTATTTCAACAGGATTAATTCAACTTAACTTAGAGAAGTACTCACCCAATTTTTTCACGGTACGATACCTTCGCTACCAACCGATAAGATATACACCAATATTATGAAGTGAAATAACATCAGGGCAGGAATCCAGGTAACATTGTGAGAGGCCGGGAATAATCCCGGCCTCTCATTTTCACTCAATACCAGTTATCTTAACACCGTACACTAAAGTACATTGAAGTGCGCGCAATTATAGATAATCGATATTTCTGTACCTGACAAGATTATATCAGCGTTCCTTATTTCCTATACAACGCTGTCAATGGATATAATATAAATTCAAGTTTTAGAGTTTAGTTCTTACAGTGTCCTTCTCCTGCGAAGCCAGCCGACAAGAGCTATACCAATACTTCCGAGGAAAATAGAACCTGGTGCAGGGATCCAAGTCGTGTCATGAGAGGCAGGATTCATCTCCCAGCTATATTTCCATGTGCTGTCGATGCCCTTTACTTCTTGTCCGTACATATCAAAGTGTACCCAGTTGTATCCATCTACAGTAACCTGATATTCCTTCACCTGACCTGTGGAGTTGGTTGGAGTTATNNAGGATCGATGTCATAAATGATAAAATCTGAAACATCGTCCTGCAAAGGATAGTGGTTATTGAAGTTTGCCGGGAAGAATGACGTGTCACTGTAGCTGCCAATCAACGCAGGGTTACCGTCGTCAAGAGGGTTTATAGCAGTAACCGTAATAGTCCCAGTTTCACCATCCGGAACGGATATAAGCAACGTGACATCCATCAAAAAATCGGTGTTGGTATGATATGCACCTATTGTCCATAGCTCAAAGGGGCTGCTGCTGTCCACGAACCAGGTATCCTGATCCCCATTATAATCGCCTGAGTAAACGGCATCGGGGCTATAAACCTGGAAAGTAGGCTGGGCCAATGCCAAATGGCTCATTAGTAGTAACAGTGCAAGAGTTATGACACTGTGTAATTTTGGTATTTTCAAATTATTCATAAATCTTTTCATTCCTTTCCATAAGCAAGAAAGAATTCCTTTACGAAGAAAGAAAGGTTAACAACGCTCTCAGGCAAGTTTAGGCGGACCTCGTGCGAGGTTGTCAAAAATGAATGCCGGTGAAAAAGAGATAATCTGCTCGACTTTTGCAGCCAAGCATTTGGTTGCGGTGATTGTGTAGGAGAAAAGCCCCCATATTGCAAATTGAGGTGCTCTAAATTCATCCTGGGTTTGGCCGGATTTATGAGAAAACGAGTGAATTGTGCCGTCCGGTATTCCAGCTAAATGATGCAGGAGACCTATGTACTGCGTGCCTTCAACATCACTGCGCAAACGAGAATTTTCAAGGTTATATTGATAAGTAAATTCCGGATAATATTGCTGCTCGATACGACTTCTGTCGCGAAAATGCAGAGCCAAATGAGGGAGAGCCTGGATTCCTGTCTGTCCCGCCCATAATAATCCTGTGAAAGCAGCCAGCCAAAACCGACGGTCCTTAACCAGTGAGACACAAAGAAATCCCGTTAAGCCCATTAAGAGCGCTCCGGGTACAGCAGGTAAAGACCTTGCACCTACAGGTACAGTTGGTGAACTCGTAAAAGTCTGCGGTGGTTTGAGAAACTCAGCGGCAGCTTGGGACAAGTTAGAACTACCGGCTTCTATATTGCAGGTGATATCAACTGTAATGGGGATATGGGAATCTTTACCGGTGGTCTGAATACAATCAACAATACCACGACTGCTTAATGTTGGCGAGGCATTTGTCACAGAGAACACAAGCAAAGGTAACAATAAAACTATCAAATTGTTTTTGAAGCGAAACATCATCACTCCGTTTCCCCAGGGGAAACTTAGTTGTCAATCAAAGAAAATTTAGATCACTTCCATGTGTATCCGTATAACCCCCTCTCCATAAAGAGGTTATAGGTTACTTTTACCGGATAGCTAAACAGACGTCAATAAAAA
>JAABXR010000131.1 GCA_011776225.1 Phycisphaerae bacterium | reverse complement strand
GGAAAAAACAAAGCCAAACAAACCCAAACAAAGCCAAATCGAACCCAATTTTAGCCAATAAAACGCCTATACGAACCCAATTCAAACCCAATTTATCCTGTCGTAGCCTCTGGCGAAGCAGCAACAAACTCATTTTCGGAGGCAAAACATGCTGAGCTTAACGATTAACAACCGGCTCGAATCGAAAAAGTTTCATTTAATACTTGTTTTACACCGCCCAATAATGTTTAATTCTGGTTCAAATTGTGAAATGGATAAGGCCGCAACGTTTGCAAATGAAGGCAAAATCATGGCCGGACAGGCAGGCCAACTAACTTTTTTGGACCCGTTAGAGACACTAACGAGGCTGAGGTGAACAAAGATGGCAGATTTGAAAGCATTAGCTGACGCAATTATAAAAGGTGACCAAAATACCGCCGTAGAAATCACAAAGGCGGCCCTTGATGAAGGCACGGAAGCTGAAAGCGTACTAAATGACGGCCTTATTGCAGGTATGGAAGTAATCGGCGCCCGTTTCAAAAAGAACGAGGTTTACATACCTGAGGTCCTTATCGCCGCCCGTGCAATGAAAATGGCGATGGAAATACTTGAGCCCGAGCTTGCTAAGGCCGGAGTAAAGCCGCGCGGAAAGTTTCTAATAGGGACCGTCCAGGGTGATTTGCACGACATCGGCAAAAACCTCGTAGCTATGATGCTCAAAGGTGCCGGCTTTGAAGTCATTGACATCGGCGTTGATGCAGGGCCCGAAAAGTTTGTTGAGCAGGCCAAAGCCAGCGGTGCCCAGATAGTTGGTATGAGCGCACTTTTGACCACAACCATGCCAAGCATTGAGAAAACCTTAAGCGCCCTCAAAGAGGCCGGCGTACCTGCAAAAGTCATGATAGGCGGCGCCCCCGTGACACAGGGATACGCAGACAAGATTGGCGCCGACGGCTATTCTCCCGATGCAGCCTCGGCCGTTGACACGGCTAAATCACTCGTTGCATAAAATTAAAGGAATAAACGTTAAAAAACGCTGCTTTTTGCTATTGATGCTCTTTTGCCAGGACTCAATGACGCAGATATTTCAGCTTTTCCGGTAAGGCAATATTGTTACCAAAGCTATCTTCCCCGTACCCGGATTCGGCAAGAAGCTGAATATCGGCCAGCACCCTTTTATCACCGATAAACTTTGCCCGAAGGCCGCTGTCGACGTCTATTTTGCCCGTCAGAAGCAACCGGTTGATTTCACAAACCACCTGCTCGGTTATAGTCCCATCTTTATCCACGGGCTCATCAGAAAGAGAGAGCGGCTGTTCGTACATGATAAGTGCTCCCTGCTCGGCTAATTTCACCACAATTCTGCGAACAATTTGTTTTATGTCTTCAGCAGATGTTGTTGGTGGAATAAGCTTAAGGCACAGGATTTTATTTGCCAGTGACCGTCGCTTTTGTGCATTGATCATCTCATTGGCACGAAACAGCTCCAGCGCAGAGCCGGCATCGTAGTGCTGACCCTGCAGTTCCATTCGTACCTCACTGCCATAGTGTATTACAAGCTTGGAAATCAACGTGGAAGGCCGGACATGAAAACCTCGATAGGGTGGGACCGGGGCCTCGATCTCGCCTATTTCGGCATATCGTTTGAGCATTTCCTGGCATAGATGCTGGGCAGATACAAGATACTCGCTGGCATATGAAACGGAATAGCCCCGAAGGACGGAAAGTAACATATCCGCCTTTACAAGCGGCTCCTGGTGCTCCCTTTCATTGCCGCACTGGATTTTTAGATGCCGCTCATAATAATGTGCAAAACCCGTAGCCGTTCTAAGCAAGTGAAAGATTACACTGATATGTCCCCTCAGGACGGGCAGGTTTTCATCAAGTTTTTCGGTTTCCGTCCCCAGGACATACGTATCGTATAGCGATTGCAGGTTATGGAAACGCAACTCAAGCCGCCGGAATCGCTCTTCGGTAAGGCAATCCTGTTCACTTTCGGTCGTTATCTTTTGGTTGGAACTGCTATCCGGCTGTAAGGCCCTGCTTTCAGCCGCAAGGTTAAGGAACGAGGTCGCCAGAAGTATTACTGTTTTGTGGGCCGAATCACCTATACTTAATCCTCCATCCTGTGGCAGCCTGCCGGGTGGTAGCTCTTCACTATATTCTTCAACGCCTATCTTTTCTGAGGGAATCGACAATCCAAGCTGGCTGGAATAATCGGTGATTTCCTTTGCGGCCCTTAAAAGCACGCGATCCGTAAAATCCGCCGTTTGACTTGTTGCCTCTAAAAAGTCATGTCTGATTGGTAATAACCGGTATGAGGAAAACGCATGTTGTATATGAAGCAATTCATAACCGACCTCGGAAAATTGCTTTATTGCCGCTATGATGGACCTGTACATCAACCACCTGTGATTTCCTCGTGCGCCATAGGCATCAAGCAGTTCCTCAACCTGAGTTGACTGTGATAGCAGTTCTCCAAGAACCGAACGTGCCATGACCCGCTGAATGGACTGCTCTAACGTCAGGTAGTGTGCCACTCTAAGCAGCCTGTTTGCGCGTTTTTCCACCAGTTTTTGGAATTTCCGTTCAGAAATAATTGCCTTGTCAGCCATAAACATTTTCCAACATAGTCGTAATAAAACACCACATCCTTGCCTATGTCGTCAACGGAAATGAGAAAAATTTTGCTTTACAGCAGATATTTTCTGTTCCTTTTTCTTTGATTTTAATACTTGATATCTTTTTTACAAGAATAGTTTTAAAAATGCTTTCCTTTTCGGCTTTACGGGAATTCAAAAATGATTGGATAGAGGACGCCTATGAGGACGACGATTCTTGTGACCGGCTCAAACACTCCGAGTCTCGATATTGCCGATTCATGCAAGGTATTACTTGTTTGTAAAAGGTTAAATCTCAAAAAGTCATTATTTCTGACAGATGAGAAATCGAGTTTACAGGCCACTCACACTTTGAATTATCAGGATAAATTTGATAGTATATAGGAAACCATGCTTAGCAGCGTACACTTGGAAAGGGTATAAGATATTATAAGGGAATCCCGGTTTCAGATTTCCCGGCAAGTTAAGGTTCATAAAATGCGAAAATCAGATATTATAATAGGATTTATGAGCATTGTGGTAAGGAAGTACATCTTTCTCGTTATCTTCGGCCTGCTCTTCGGGCTGATGATGACGCAACGCCTCGAAGCCTGGACCAATTTGCTCAAAGACCCGGGGTTCGAAAAATACCATCTGGACCGGAGGGGATTCTACAAACCGGGGCCGGACTCAAAATGGATTGAGGTCGCGATGGGAAAGGGCTCTGTACAGATGGATATGAATGGCTGGGAAGTTCCTGAACAGATGGTCCGAGAGCGTGCTTTAGGATTTACCCCGGCTACTACCGGATATGAGGGGGAAGGCCCGGAGCAGAATACCGGCCGGATTATCATGCAGCAGGATGTAATCCTCCCCGTGGCGGTAACCGATAAGAATCAGTTGTACGAGGCATGGATTTGGCTTGGAGGAGGCGGTCGGGATGATGATAACAACGGTGACCGTGAAGACGAGGCCGGAGGCTGGGAGGTGTTCTTTTACAGTGATGGTAAGCCGTCGACGTGGACGGAGGAAAAGGCGCTCGAACATCACCACATGAGCAAGGACTTCTGGGGAAAGCCGGGCAGTTTCGTACAGGTTGCTGGGTACGGAAAGATTCCAGCAAACACAAAAGGGATTCGCATGCGTGTCTGGGCTTCGACCTGGGGGCAGGCCGGCAAAACCGGTGAGCGCGCCCGATTCGATACGGTAGTAGCGCTGGACAACGCCCACTTTGCAATCATCGGCGCGCCGAACATGCTCATCAACGGTGACTTCGAATTGGACGACCGTCCCGGCGAGTTCAAGGGCTGGCAGCGGCCGGCGGCATGGCCTTTTCCGAGGAACGGATTGGAGCCGCTGGGCGTCCGGGACGTCTTCGGCGGCAATTTCGATCACGGTCAATACAGACCTTTCTACGGCGGACGACGCTCGTACGGCTATGCCACGTACCTGCGAGGCTGGATAAAAGATGCGTTCACGTTCGGGCAGTATGCCGATTATACCTATCCAGATGGGACGGAACTTATGCTGATGTTCAACTGGATTCAGGCGACGCCGAACGGAGGCGAACGGCAGCTTCGGCTGGTCGGCTCGAAGGTCGAGGTCGTCGTAGAGTATATCGGCAGCAAAGGTCGGCTCGGGGCACAAAGTTACTGGCTGGACTGGCCGGTACCGGCCGGGGCCGGCTGTGTCGGACGCTACGACCAAAACAGTGGACAGCCATATTGCCCGCGTCTTATTCTCAATCCACCCGCCGGCACAAAGCGCGTCGGCGTGCACGTCAACTTCATGGTACACGCGCCGTACAAAGACGGCTTTAAACTCATCAACGCCGCCGTGGATGACTTTTTCCTCGCTCCGATGGGAAAATAAACTGTCTATATATATTCGGTGTGTAATAACAAGATGCTATACGTAAGNNCGGAAGGATGGCTAACTCAGGCGCTTGGCCAACTCACTCAAGGCCTTCATTTCCTGAGGGTTAAATCCAGGGACATCTTTCTCGGGTGGTTTTGCGTCTATTATCTCTTCCAGGACTTCTACCTGTTCCTGGTATAGTCTGTCGATTTTATGCCGTAGTTCCATGTTGATAGTCGTTAAATTGGCGATCTCCCGCCTAAGGTGATCCTCAAAATGTCCGTGCCTGGCGATTAACCGCCCTAAAAGTATTACCGATATTACTAAAAATATTCCGGCAAATGCCGTTAAAGACGCCTCGCCCGCGAATGCAATGATAAGTGGATGCAGGGCTACTTTCCACCACTTAATCGGTGTTAACATCAAAAAGATAACGTATGGCAATTGTATGCTCATTATTTCCGTTATCTCCCAGTATTAACTGGTATCCCTTTTCTGTTTCCAGGCTAATTCACCGTCCAGTTACCGTTCACGTCTAATGTTCCTATGCCGGATGGACCATCAGCATGGCTGGACTGAACTTCTACAACACAACTTGGTGGATTTGCTGTAACGTTTTTGATCTGATAATCTCCCTGGTAGAAATATGAACCGTTAAGGTCCTTGCTGTTAAAGCCCAATTTCTTATACACAGATTGCTCATTAAGCGCACCATTTAAAACCTGAAAGTTCTTACGATCCCCATGTTCTACCATATAGGTACGAACAGCCCTCTTTATAGTACCCGCCGTCCGACTAGCCTCCGACCATTTCGCCGAATCAATTCTACCTCGCATGATTGGAATCGCTATCGCAGCTATAATCCCAACGATGAGGATTACAATCATCAGCTCAATTAATGTCATCCCCCTTTTACTTTTCATACCCATTCACCGAGCGCATTCTCCTCAGCACCGCACTAAAGATGTTATCGGCCAGATATGGTGCCGGCTTAAATCAGGATTTACAGTTAAATCAATTTTGTAAATAGGTCAAATTTTCCCATTGATCTGAAAAAACAACACTTTTTCGCCTCAGATCCCTCTTTTCCGGAAGACGTAAATTTTGCAGCGATAGCTGTTGCCTTTGGAAGCACCTACATATTAAGCTAAAAAACGCTGTTTTTTTCGATGTGAATGTGATAAAATGGACACTTGGTTATTGGGAAGAGCGATAAAGGCAAGACGATGCGACAGATAAAGAATCAAAACCTGGAGCAGTTGCTGGCACAGCTTCGATTTGCCCCGCAAAAGCAGCGTCTCAGGCAACTCGATGCCGCCGAGAAGCTTCTTGCCATTATAGATCCTGACATGGAGTATCCCTTTGACTTTGTCTGCTTCCGCATCACAGGTTTTCAACCCAAAGACCTTCCCCAGCAGCAGCCTATAAAAGGCAACTACCTCGCGGATGATTTGTTCATCTTTATATCCAGGCTAAGCACCCAGCTTGCTAAGCCTGTCGCCGAGCAAAACGAAAAAGTTTACACCATTGAAGAACTCGCAAACACTTTCGGCGTCTCTACAAAAACAATCAATCGCTGGCGAAAACGAGGCCTTAGCGCAAGGAGTTTTATTTTTGAAGATGGGAAACAATACCTTGGAGTTACTCAATCGGCTCTCGACACGTTCATTGAGGCGCATCCGAAACTTATAGCCAGGGCAAAAATCTTTGTCCGGATGACGGACACCCAAAAACAACAAATCATAAAACAGGCCGCCAGGCTTGCCGCCGAGACCAAATTATCCCGCCGTCAGATCATAAATCGGATAGCGGATAAAACCGGCAGGGCCCACGAAACCATCAGATTAACACTCTTACACAACGAAAAGGAACATCCCGAAAAGCCCATTTTCAAAAAGCCGTCCGGTGTCGTCGACGCTGTACAGGCGGCGGAAATGTATAAGCTCTTCAAACAGGGAACCGATGTCAGGGAGTTGATGAAACGATTCTACCGAAGCAGAAGCTCGATATATCGGATTATAAACACGCGAAGGGCAAAGGCGCTTCTGGCAATGAAAATTGAATTCATTCCAAGTAAGGAATTCCTCAAAGAAAACGCCGGTGAAAAAATTCTCGCAGAGCCCATAAAAATCCAACAGCCTGCCTCAGCCGAAAGGTTTGAGACGTTCCAATTGCTCGGTGAACACCTGCTGCCGGAATACCTGCAAACATTAAAAGAAACTCCCGTCCTTAATAGAGAACAAGAACGCCGGCTGTTTCGCAGATACAATTACTTAAAATATCTGGCTGTAACCAAGAGGACCGGTATAAAACCAAATCTCGTATCGAGCGAAGTAATAGGACAGATAGAAGACTATTTAGCCGAAGCCGAGACTATCAGAAAAACGATAATCGGGGCAAACCTGAGACTGGTAGTCAGCATTGCAAGCAGGCACGTCACAAGCGGAGTGAGTTTTCTCGAGCTTGTAAGCAGGGGCAACTTCGCGCTGATTAAGGCGGTCGAGGAATTCGATTACACAAAAGGATTTCGGTTCAGCAAGCGGGCCTCGCTGAATATCGCAAAAGAGTACGCAAAGGTATCCGGCAAGAGCACACAACTGAGCAGAAAAAGGGCGGCCTCACTGGCCAACATACAGCGCGATTTGAGGGCCACCGCGGCCGCGGATCTGGCCGCCATCGAGGGGGCGCGCCAAAGTTTGACTCAGGTTATTAAAAACGAGCTCAACGAACGGGAACAATATGTTATTTTAAATCATTTCGGGCTGACAGGCTCGCCCATAAAAAGGGAGAGACAGACGCTGAAGCAAATCGGCGAGGACCTGCACCTGACAAAAGAAAGGGTCCGTCAAATCGAGCTGCGTGCCCTGCAAAAGCTCAGGCAGTCACTTAGCAGCAAGGAATTCGAACTGCTTACCCGCTGAGGATCACCGCCCGGCCCAATTCATCATCATAATCACTTCGACCGCTTCGTATATGGCCGCGATAACGAGAACGATAATTACCAGTAAATTGCCCCTTACATTCATCAGTACCGCTCTGCCGTACCGAACACCGGCATTCGGGCCTTCGGATTTGCGGAAAAGATAAACCGGAACCAGGAGGCCGAAAAACGCCGCGAGAACGTAACCATGCCCTTCGAGCAGCAGCGTAACGCTGTGTGGAACCATCATCGCCGTCAATCCACTAAAACCCGGTGCTAATATAAGCCCCCACAACATAGACCTAAGACCGGCAACCAAAATGCCCGAACCCGGCAGGATTATCGACGGAAGCGTTATGAGCAACAGAGAGCCGAGCGGAAAATTAATCGCAAATGTTGCTACTGCCGCCAATAAAATATTCCTGCTCATATATGCCTTGCCTGCTATGGCCAGAGGACCTGAACCTTCCGTTATCTCCGAAGCCACACTGACCAAAAAGCAACTCTGAAGCTCCGGCACGGTGAAAGAGACGAGCATAAAGAGCAGAACCGTTCCAAAATAAATCAGGTTCATTGCGATAAAAAGATATTTATACTTACGGATTTCGGCCAGCGGCAGCCGAAGCCATTTATTTCGAATCCTGTCGGCCAGGATGCAATAAAGCGTAAACAAGGCAAGACAGCCACCGAAAAGGAGCAGCGCGATACCCACGAGACAGATATAAAAGGGCTCCGGCCGCGTCCTGATTTGCGGGACATATGCGGTGAATTTCGGGGCCGGGAAAATCTCCCTAAGCTGTTTTTGAAATTCCGGGTCTGTCACTTTCTCTTTAGGTAACTTTAGGATGTATGCACTTTGACCAGGTTTAAACAATTCCCCGGCCGAAACACCTTTGCCAATCAGATAACTGTTTGCAAACAGACCAATGCCTTTCTTCAATTGGCCGGTAACTTTAAGAGTGCGGCCTTCAACTGTAATCTGGTCTGTGTTTTTTGCGATGTAACCTGCCAGTACCTCGTCCGTACCGCCGGCGGGTAACTGGCCCCACTCAAGCATATCGGTTGTAAAATCATTTGCAATATCAGGACACAGAATTACCTTTTCCCGGTAAGCGATACGATATGCCCATTCAACTTTGGAGCCGAAATTTTTCGCTATTGGGATAAAATTTTTCGCCCGGGCCGGCAGAGGCAGCAGCCGGGCCGGCCTTTGGTCGTATTCCAATCCTTCAATTCCACCTTCCGGCTCACCTGAGCCTATGTACATAAAGGCGTATTCCCATGGATTATCAAAGGCCTCGTCCTGATAGTGATAGTATGAATAAGCCATCAGATACAAGCCTAAAGCCGCGATAATCAGCCAGATAATTAGTCTTTTCATTGTAGATTTTCTCCAAAAAATTCCTTTTTTTATCCGGAGCATGAAAAATCCTTGAATACAGCATAGAAAACCCTGAGCCATTCGGCAACTGATTTTCGGGATGGATTCGGGGGGGTGGAGCGTAAAATTGGATTTGTTTGGGTTTGAATTGGGTACGTATTGGGTTTGTTTTGGCTTTGTTTGGGTTTGTTTTTTCCTAATTGACCAAGTGTCCAATTGTTCATAATCCTTTGTTAATACTTTATTTACGTTCAACTTGACTTTTTGGAATTTGGCTTTGTTTTGCATAAAAAGGTCGATTTGTAGAGCGCTCTCTACAAGTGTAGAGGCGAATTTATAGTTTAAAGTGGAAAATATAAAACCACAGCTCAAAATGTAAAACGAGTTTCTTGTCATTTGGATACTTTCGTTTCTCTCTAAAACTATTTACACACAAATAAATTTGATTAGGCCGGCTGGCCGGAAGTCCTTGCTTTTCAACAGCTTACGACGTGCCCTTCGACTGCGCTCAGGGCAGGCGGTTCTCCGCTATCTGCCACTTCTGTGGCGATTGTAATTATACCAAACTCGGGCGGAATGTTCAATGAAAAATGAACTTTTTTAGAAAAAAAGTTCATTAGAGCACAAGAGCATAAGAGCACAAGGCATAAGGGGAAATCGTCGCTTGTCGCTAGTGGCTCGTGAATGGAAATGTAGCATTTCTACCGGAGGCCATATAAATGATTAAGGATTATTGATGAATGATAATTGAGATTGCCGCGTCGCTTCGCTCCTCGCAATGACGGATGATGAAGCATTTCTACCGTAGGCCCTATAAATGATTAAGGATTATTGATTAAGGATAATTGTAAACGAGGCCGGGACGACCGGCGTTTTTTATATATGATTAATATTATTGATGACTAATTATTTGGAGGCCCGTTAGGGCCGGAGTGAGGAAAGGAAATGTAAAAATCAAAATGTAAAATGCAAAATTGTGGAGGCCCTTCGGGCGGATTTTTATTGGAAAAAAGGAAATGCGAATTGAAGGTAGAAATGCGTAGGTGTGTGAAGCGTATTTCGCAGAAAAGAGTATAAGGCCCAAGGCTCAATTGGCATAGGCAAACTTACCGCGCTCCCTCACCGGTTACTTGAATCTGGGTCTGCAACAATAATACCAATTATCGTTTAACTTTCGGTCATATTTGAAATCGTCTGGTAATACACCTTGAGGTGAATAGTAATATATGTAGTAGCGTCCAGCGTCCCAGCCAATAAAATCGTATATCTGATATTGGACAATGTTTACTTCCGGATATAATTTCACATTATGAAAACCCACTTTTCGGATGAGGCTATTAGCTCGCTCACAAAAGGCATAATCATTTGGTTCAAGAAACTTAAGGTCTGTTGGTTGATGTCCAGGCTGAAAGGGTAAATCAAGGTGCTCAACTTTGGCTGTATCTTCCACACGAATCAACTCATTCGAATCAAAATTTGTCGGTATATCCTCTGATGAAAACAGATAATCACTGTCTGGATACTTTATCCCAAAAACAAAGCTTGACCATCCGCTGTTACCTACCCAAAAAACATTTTCTCTCTTAATGAGATCCTGCGATAATCCCGTAATCTCGTCAACCAGCTTTTGGTTTTCGAAAAACCAATTTGAATATGATGGCCTAGAATTATTGAGGACAACTCTGTAAGAAATATACATATATCCAGCAAAGAAGAACATAACGAAAGGAAATGATAAAACTACAAGACCAGCTATGTTCCCACGCCACCTCAAACGTTTCAGGATCATATAATAGCAGCATAAAATGACGATAATATGGAGGATTATATAGGCTAAGAGTGCCACAAGAGCAAAATTGCAATAACCGTTTTGACGAAGTCTGATACTCGCGAGCATTGAATAATAAGCTATGGTTAGTAGCACTATGGCCCACAAAAGAATGATTATCCTTTTTCTCCAACGCATAAAGTTTATTATATAAAAATCGGCTGAATAATAAAAGACCAAATCAACAACAAAAAAATCAAAACTAACCCAAAAAAGATCGATTTGGAGAAGTAGCAAAGAATATTGGTAAACGATATAAATGATTAAGGATGAGTGATAAAAGATAATTGGTTATTGAACAAATGCGAACGGCAGGTAGAAATGCGTAGATGGGTGAAGCGTATTTAGCCGTTTGAGGGCGAGACAGCCGGCATTTCATAGGAGGACAAAATTCAAATCTGAATAAAGGCATTTTAAGTAAAACGGGCGGGTAATCAGTCAAAAGGGCCACGATGAATTGCGGTTTTTTTCAACAGGGGCAGTGTCTAAGCAATCGATTTTGATCTAAAAACGGGCAAAGATAAAAAATTTTTAAATTTTTTTTATTATCTACGGGTTTTACCGTTGACAATCTACGGGTTATGCAGTAGTTTGTGTTCAAGAAAGTAAATTGACAAAGGAATGATATTTTTCGAGAAGTTCAACAGGAGAACAGTTCAATGGCAAGACCACGTCACAAAAACCCAACCCCGGCGGAACTGGAAGTTCTGCATATCATCTGGGAGCACGGGCCATGCACAGTCAGAGAGGTCATGAATTTGCTTAAGCCTAAACGGCCCCGGGCCTATACATCAGTTATGAGCCTGATGAACGTCATGGCCGAGAAAGGTCTGCTTAATCAGAAGCCCAAAGGACGAGCATTTATCTATTCGGCGAAAGTCTCGCGAGACAAAACTCAGTCCAGCATGCTCAGCGATTTACTAAATCGAGCCTTTGACGGTTCGGCAAATGCGCTGGTAGCACATCTGCTTGAGCAGGCCGAGCCAAACAACGTAGAACTTGACGAAATCCATAAAACCATTACCCGGTTTACCCGAAAGAAAGGGGGGACATAATGTCAATTGTTGAATATCTTTCTCAGCCCTTCTGGCAACGTCTGGGCCTGACATTATTACACTTTCTCTGGCAAGGTCTGGCTGTGGCGGTTTTAGTCGGTGTGTTTATTAGAATGTTGAGGCTAAAGCACGGCAATGCCCGATATGGGGCTTATCTTCTGGCTTTTATAGCGATGATTGCCTGTCCTGCAATAACTTTCACAGCTATTGATATTGAGATAAGTGCAAACACCGAGCCTGTGACAGTAACAGAACAGCCGGAGGTTGTTGATAGTTTCCCTCCCCCTTACACTGCTTTACCTGCAGTTGATGTTTTGCCGGAAGTTGAGACTATCCGCCCTGCCATACCGGCATCGCCAGATTCGATTCCATTGGGCCAGAGGATATCCAGCTGGCTGAATGTATCGATGCCCTGGGTATTGGTGATATGGATGGCTGGAGTTGCCGTGCTGAGTGTGCGATTACTTATGGGATTTGTCGGGGTATATCGCTGGCGTCATCATTTAGAACCGCTACCGGAAAGATTAGTTCAGCGGATTGTTTCGCTAAGTGAAGTACTGGGTATGCGCCGGTTTACGCGGGTGTTTATATCGCCGACTGTTTTACAGGCAATGGCTGTAGGCTATTTACGGCCGATGGTTCTTCTGCCTGTGGCGATGTTAACGCAGATGCAGCCGGAGATGCTGGAGGCGGTGATAGCACATGAATTAGCCCATATTCGCAGGTTCGACCTATGGATCAATCTAATTCAGCGGATAACCGAAACGTTACTTTTTTATCATCCAGCTGTCTGGTGGCTGTCGAATTGCTTGCGGAGGGAACGCGAATTATGCTGCGATGAACTTGCTGTAAAGGTTACCGGCCGGCGTTTGACCTATGCCTCAACTCTGGAAAGCATAGGCCGAGCCAGATTTATGTCAAAGCAGCCTGTCCTCGCAGCAGGATTAGGGCAGGACAAAAAACCAACACTCGGCCGGGTGCGCCATATTCTGGGGCTGAAACCGGCCCAACGAAACTGCCCATTCTGGCTGGCAGGTGTTATTACAGTTTTGTTCTTAGCGGCCCTTGTTATCCCAACAACCCTGGCGCTGACAAATCAGTCAGACGAAAAACTCAATGATCTTGAAAGCATTGTGGTTGAAGGGATCGGCGCCAACAGAGACAAATTTAAGTGCGGACATCTGGCGTGGAGCAATAAGCAAATCACTACTCGTTTTGCAGACAGCAATCGACCGGCCACAGAACTGGCAGGGGAATATGAGCTTTGGTGGGACGGCAGCAAGAAGATAGCGACCAAATATGTGCGGGATGAGGTCCATAAGGATCCAGAGGGCAACTTCAGGGTTGAAAAAGGGGAAGGCGGAACCAGCTATGACGGTGGAATTCTTTCATGGAAACCGGATTTTCATTCTGATAACTGGCTTGGGCCGGAAGTTACACGCTGGAGAGGATTGGGATCACAAGACTGGCTGATTCGTCAAAAGAGCAAACTGGATCATGTCACGAAAGATTGGTCGGTGATTGATGCAAACGGCGCGAAGCTCATAAGGTGCATGAGCAAAAACATGAATGAAACGGCCCGGGACTATGGAGGCTATAGCATCAGAGACTATGACTCATCCAAAGGTTACGGGCTGGTGAATGAAGAATGGTACAATCCAAACGGTAGCCCGCGAATGAAACATACTGTCAAGATGTTGGAAGTAATACCGGGCGGATGGTTCCCTGTTGAGGTTGATTTCAAGTCTTTTGCGATAACCGACGGGAAAGTATATAGTCGTAATCATTATGCACTGGATATCGAGCGGTGCAGCTTTAACGACAAATCGGCTTTTCCGGCCGGAATTTTTAAGGGGGCAGTAGATAAACAGCTCAAGTATCAGGAAAAGCTGCAGAAATATTTGGCCATGGAATTAAGGGGGATATCCGATGTCAAAGAGGCTGCAAAGGCAGACAAAATCAAGCAGGGTGCTCGTGAGGCAATTGAGAAGTTCGTTGCCGCGGCGCTGGCGGGCGATCTCGAAAAGGCTAGGGAGTATGCCCATCCGGACGAGTTGGCGGTTAACCAGATAGCGGACTTTAACGAAATAGCAAAAGGTCAGGACCTATGGATAATGGCTGTTGTTGCAGACGATTTCGATGCGATTGCGGTAAGTTCGGTCATCTTTGGAGACCACGAAAGGATAGGCCCGCTGGTATTTTTTCTGGACAGAGAACCTCAGGATGGACGCGACAACTGGTGGGTGCATGATATAGACATGGAGACACCTGATAGCGCCGAGGTAGAGCTTAAGCAGTTTTTAGAAAAGCATCCCCAGGCAAAAAAGGTTCCTTATGAGAATAAACCCGCGGTGCAGGTGTCAGCTCAGGAACTCGTGGCTAAGATTATCGAAAGTGAAAGAAGAATTGAAGACATTCAATTGCACATGACCTGCACTATTCCCGCGAAAAACCTGGTTTTTTACGAGTACGATTGGGGCTATGACAGCGGCAAAGAATTCTACGCCGGCTTTCGGAATTCCACAAAGCCGGGCCGGAACGAGATTTCCAGGACCACTCAAATTACAAGAGCTTTTGATGGACAAAACGAATGGAGTTTGAGAGTTTCCTCTGAAGATAAACAGCCGAGCGGTGCAATATTCAAACCGAGTTTCTCAAATTTCCGCTCCATGATGACATTTAATACATTGTTAGGGTTTGATGCAAAAGAGCGCAGCCGCCTTTCGTTTGGAGAAGCAGTAGCCCAGGCAGAATCAATTTCCGTAAGTGATAATGTTGAATTCATTGACGGCCATCCTTGTTATGTTATCGAGGCCGTTAATTTGGAAACCGACACTTCGGTCAACTGGGCTTACGATGTTCGAGCATGGGTAGACTACCAGAGGGACTGCCGGCTGCTAAAGTTCGAAAAATATCGCAGCATCAGCGGCAAGAACCGCTTCAAGGTAGTCTCAAGACGAGTGGACAATATCAAGTTAAAACAAGTCGATGGAATTTGGCTTCCTATCGAGGGCCGCCGTACAACTTTCTCCACAAACGATTACGGCCCACCCAAAGGAATGACGCTTGCGCAGTTTGCAGCTCTGCCTACGGAAGAGCAAGAGCGGATGGGCGTCTTTAAGCTAACACCAATGTCGCCACCACGCAGATTAGAGGTTGACGTTAAGAGCATAAGAGTTAATAAAGGCATCCCGCCGGAAAGATTTACCGTAGCTTTCCCCGACGGCTGCGAAGTCTATAACGAGTTTACCGGCAATAGATATGTGGTCGGCCAGCCGTCCGAGCGGGAGGCAGCCCTGTCAGACGCCGAGTGGATTGAGCAAATGGCGGGGCTTTCTGTAGGCGAGCTTATAGATATTCTTCGCGACTCGCGTATCGGTAAAGACAAGAAGAAGTGGTTCGCAGCCATTCACAGGCTTGTAGAAATCGGCTCTACTGCGGTACCGGAACTGGTATCCGAACTAAGGCGAACAGAGAAACCACAGACTCAAAGCAAATTAGCCCTTACGTTAAGAGCAATCGGCGACCGTAAGGCCGTGCCGGGTTTGATTGACGGCCTTGGACGCAGCGGTTTTTCCAGCGACTACGGAATTGGTGAGGCCAGGACCCAACTTGATATGTTCATCCAACAACATCAATTGGATCCTGCCAAAAAAAGTTTAGGTTTGGCCCGGCCCGTTCGTGAAATCACAATAGCCCTTGAGAAACTGACCGGCCATACCGAAGGACATGACCATTTCCACGCCTATGATTTGAAGTACGACCGATTGGGCTCTTATACCATAACCCCGGAAATCAGGGACAGGCAAAGACAACACCGGCGCCAGGTGGCAGAGCGATGGCGCAAGTGGTGGCAGGCCAACAAGGACAATATCAAACCGACCGAAACTCTGCCAAAACCACCCGCCGAGCCGAAACCGGCCAGATCCGAAAGGCTCGAACGAATGATTATGTCCGCACCGGAAGGTTCAATACTGACTTTGGCTATCGTCCCGAACGTGGACGGCTCAGGTCGCCGGCCGAGCCTGACTAAAGAGGAATATCAACGGCATGTTGAGGATTTGGCCCGAAACGGACCGTTTTCAGGTTCGATTCGCGGAGAAAGCTTCCAATGGTCGCCGATAAAAGGTGACTCCACTCGATTCAGAGATTTGCCTTTGAGCGCTTATAAAGATCGAAACTATCTGCTGCTCTGTGCGCGTGCTCAATATGTAATGATGCCTGAACTTGAAGGCAAGTTGGCCTGGGGGCTTGAGAAAGTTGAGACCACCCAGGATGAAGATGGGAAACCGACGATAAGTATTCAATTTGATGAAAAAGGCTCTGAACTCCTCTACGAGTTGACCAGAGCTAATATTGGCAATCATCTGGCGATAAGTGTGGATGGATGGGTTCTGTCGGCTCCAACTATTGAGACATCGGTGAGGAAAAGTGCAGACATCAGGGGAGACTTCACCGAAGAACAGATGCATACATTTGTAGAGGAACTGCGAAAAGGTATGACGCCGGTAGACCAGCAGACCATAAAAGCAATGCGACTTATTGCCGAAGCAGCCGACAAGTTAAATAAGCAGGATGTTGCAAAGATGGGGCCACGCCAGGTTGTAGAGAATTTCCTTATTGCCGGCTTAGGTGGTCTTAATGAAAAACTCAGATGGTTTGTTCGCCCCGGTTCGGCGGTAGACAAAATCCTGGATAGTACAGACCTTTCCGAAGAGCTATTAGATGGTTATAAGATTAAGGTTGTCAACGTATATGCCAGCAGCAAAGATGCCTTTGTGGTTACTTCCGACATTACGGACCAATATGGAGAGCAGATAGGCCAATTCATGTTTTACTTGTCAAACGAAAACGACAACTGGTCCATATATGACCTGGATGCAGGCAAAGCCGACAGGGTACGCGAAAACCTCACTGAGTTTCTAAGTACACACTCCGATGTGCAGGTTGAGAATAAGATTTTAGCTCCAACTCCAAAAAATGAAGGAACACTACCACATGAAACACCTGATGTAACACTTATTACGAATGAGCCTACAGGTGCTCAAAGAACAAAAGCCCAGTTAACAAAACCGGAAATTAATAAGACCTCAGACGGCCGAGCGAAACTAATGTATTCCGGCAGGTATGTTTATTGCCGGGATCTGGCCAAGTGGGTTATCGAAAAAATTGACTTTATCACAGATAAAAACATCACTTGTGATGAAGGTAAGAACCAGATTTCAATAGTATGTCCAACGACAGGCGATGCTGAAACGGTCTCTAAGTTCTTACAGGAAGTTGACGTGGAACCGATTAAGGTACGGATGGATCTTCTTGTAGTCGAGACATATCCGGATGTAGAGCTGGATTGGGAAACCCGAGAAGCAGTAAGAAATATTACACATACAAAGACCGCTTCTAATGCCAAACCGGGGAAATCCCTTTCTGCTGCGTACATTCTGAGAGAGACTGTAAAAATAGAACCACCGCCTGAAAATAGTATCGAGAAACTGATCGATCTATTAACTTCCAAAGGATATTTGAAGATACTGATGAATCCTACAATCGAGGTGATAAACGGTAAGACTGCAAAGATAGAGTCAAGCCAAAGGCTGCCGTCTGGTAAAGAGATAATCGATTCGTTTGAGGTTACGCCGCAAATCCTCGATGACGGCAGCATTGATGTAGCTACTAAGATGGTTTTCCAAAACAAGCAAATCGGTGATCCACGAACCCATATCAATATCAAGGATAGTGAGAGCCTTGTAATCGGAAGTGTAACAAAGACGGAAAAACGTGATATTGTTAGGGATGGCGTAAAAGTTTCGGAAGAGCGAACGACGGAAGTACTGGTTATTCTAACTCTAACCATAATAACTCCCGAAATGAATTTGAGTAAAAAAGCCGCTATGCAGGTTAAGTTAACGGAAAAGAAAGATCAAAAAGAACTCTCTAAATTCACAAGAACGTTGCCTAACGGCGTTACGGTCGAGCTGGTTGGAATTTGTGAATATCCAAGTGCCGACAAACAATGGTGGCGGCCGGATGGAACACCGTTCACTTTGCCTGCAGGAATCAAAGTTGAAGACCGTATTTCCAGAGTGGGTGATAACGCTTATCAATTCCTATTTCGCTATAATTCGCAGGAAGACCTCATGTGGAATTCATTAGATGCGGTTTGTTTGCATTTTTCAATTGAGGGAGATTCAGGCGTGAGTTTGATCAATTTGAGACGTCCGCCAAAAGACGGCCAAGACGGTCTTTTTGCAAAAGTGGCAATATTCAAAGAACCTTTGGATTCCACTACCATCCAGGCTAATCTTGCTACAGGTAATTGGCAAACTCAGGCCGTTAGAGATATTTCTAATTTTGACCAGAGAAGCGAAGAGTTGTACTGGTTTACCTCAGAATCGGCCGGCCTTAGGGTGTTGGAAATCTTACACAGGATTGAAGGACAGCAAATAAAAACGATTGCAATCGACAGAGAAGGAAATGAATATGACGCTTCGTATTCTTTAGGTTCTTTTGGCGGTTGGGCGTCACTTTCCCAAATCGATGGACGACGATACGTGGCAGGCCTGCGAAAAGACGATCGACTTGTTAAATTCAAACTGCAATCACGCCCCTTTTGGTCGTCAGTTATTGGAAACGTCTCTGTCAAGCCGAATTTCAAGACCGCTGGGCAGGTTGAGGTTGAGAAGACCGCTTCCGATGATTCCGGCGGTGATTCAAAACGCCATCAGCTTGTTACGTTTATGGAGGGAATGTCCATAAGAGAAGCATTACGGTTTTTAGGCAAAGCATACAAGAAAAATATTATCCCGTCGGAGAAAGTAGCCGGCCAAGTTCCAGTAAACGAACTCTATAACGTAACGTTTGAAGAGGCGCTGCAAGCAGTTCTCGGCACACATAAATACATAATAGAAGGCAAATTCATTCGTGTTTATACCGAAGAGGAATTCGAATCTATCTATCCGGAGGAGAAAAGCAATTCGCGAGTCGAAGTTGAAAAATCCGATTTGGAGGTTGGGGGCACAGAGATAACAGCAGAGAAAGGGTCCGAATTTTCCGCAATTTTACCTAACGGCGTTACGGTCGAGCTGATCGGCATGTGTGAATATCCAAGTGTCGGCAAACAGTGGTGGCGGCCGGACGGCAGTCTNNTATCCGAGTGTGGATAAGCAGTGGTGGCAGCCGGACGGCAGTCTGTTAGTTAATCCACCCTATGATGAAAGCGATATAGATATTCTCAGTTTTCGCAAACCGGATGCTATCCCGATCGAATTTGCGTTCAGGCTCTCCGGCAACCTCGGTGAACCTGCGTGGGAAGCTAAGGTAAAAGGGGAAGAGCAAGCTTTTATCTGGTGGACAGGGCGAAGATCAAAAAATGGAAAATTTCTAACGGATATCAAGTCTATCGGAATGTTCGTTAAATCAGATCAGAGAACCCTCAACCTTCGCCTTGGTTTTTCCTTAGCAGATGGTCCATACGAATGGGTCGACTTCAAAAACATCTCTATCAAACCGAATTTTAAACCTGATGTGCAGGTTAAGGGGGAACCTTTGGATCCTCATGCCGACAATCCACGAGCTGTTATTTCTGCGATCATTGAACAGCTTAAGTCTGCGAAATACGTTCACAGCGGCAGGGGTTCTGCAGATGTGGTAGATGTCCAAACCAGTTCTTCGTATCAGTCGAGCTCCAGAAGCGAAAAAATCCTTGAATTCAGATTCGAAGGCAATCTGTCACGCTCGGATGCATTTACATCCGAGAAGGGCAAACGAGGAGATTTCGAATGTAGCTGGGCGGTAGGACCGCTGAGTTCGGTAAGCTATAACAACGCATATGGAAGCGCTACGGTACAGGCTCGGCCTTTCAGCCAGTTTTACCGCCAATTAGGGTATGATTTCCACCCTGAAACATTCCCTCGTATGTATCAGAACTCCATCGTAGATCTTCTTGAAGGTATGGCCAGGCAACCACAAGTTACTCTCAAAGTTACGCAGGAACCAAAAGACGTCGTACGCGTCGTTAGTGAATCCAAGAACGAAACATCTGAGCAAAAACTATGCATACTGCTCATAAACGACGCCGACGGCATGCGCCTGTCATCCTGGGAATTCACGGCAAAAGATTTAACAGAAGATGGCGCCGGTGCAAGACGAAGCAGTCTCCGGCTCAAATGGAAAAAATACGCAGGTTTTTGGTATATTTCAGAGGCGATCTCAGAGGGTGCCGGGGTGCATGATGGCTTGCGCTCCGAAGGCAGGACTACCGTGACGATTCGGGAGTTTACACCCAACGTCGAGATAGAAGACACGGAATTCACTCTCGACGGACTTGACATACCCCCCGGTGCCATGGTCAATGACCGGATATTGGACACGAGGTACAGGTATGCCGGTAGCAAGGGCTATGCGGCCGATAAGTTGAGAAAACTAAGCCAGGCCGCGCTGATGTATGCGAATGACTACGACAATAAGTTCCCCGACACTATTCAGCAGTTTAAGCAGTTTCTGGATGAGAAAGAATTAAAGTGGCTGTCGGAAAACATCTGCTACCTCGGCAAAGGCAAAACAGTACTCGATCCTCCTGAGACTCCTTTGGCTTATGACAGGACAATGTATGAAGCCGAAGAGGCCAAGGGCACGAATGTCCTGTTTGTAAGCGGTATTGTCTCGTTTAGAACACGAGAGCAGTTCAAAAAGCTCGGTATCACATCCGAGCCCAAAACCGATTTGCCGGTTGAGGGGAAAGGAGGCTGGGGCGAGGCGGTCGAGGGCGTGCAGGTGCGACTGCGGGCGGACAAGTATAGGTGGGAGGCGGAAGAAAAACCCGTATTCAAAGCCGATATTTGCAACCGTGGGGAACTCGAGTTGTATGTCCATGCTGCTGACGAGTTTTGTCAACTGGAGATTGACGGTGAGTGGCACGGCTGGTCCGGCCCATGGGGTAAAATTGACGACAAACAATCGCGTCTTGGACATGGCAGTCAAATCAACGACATCAGCATTTCTTTGGCCAAGACATGGGTCGGCAAAAAAAGCGTGCTCGCTCTTACCGCCGGCGTTCATACTGTGCGCGCTGCCTTCATCTTACAACGCTCTGAGCGAGAATACCAGAATGTTGTACGTGTAGTAAGCAATCCGGTCGAGATCGAGGTGGTGTCCGCAAAAGCGAAACCCACTATGCAGGTTGAGGGGGAAGTAGAATTTAAACTAATAACCAAGCCTCTGACCATAAAAGGCATAGAGCTACAACTACCCAAGGTTGCTACGTTGCAATACTGGAACGAAGTATTTGACCTTGACAGCGAAACGATCTCTTACTATGAACCCGGGGCCCGGCGCTGGCCAAAGGGCGCAGACGTCGGCTTTGACATTGATTTTCCGCAGGAAATCAAGGGCAGTGTGAATTGGGGTATAAATACCGGATATAAAACCACCGGACATAGATTCCTGGCTCTTGACTCATATTCATTTGAACAGGCCGTGTTGGAAACCTTTACAAAACTTGACGAACTGCGCAACAGCAAGTGGATGGGATTTGGTTTGTCGAAGCTCACCCTTAAAAAATTTCCAGAGTTTTTTGCAGTATTAACAGACGGATATTCTGTGAAAGCCAATTCAACCGTAGAACATCCAACCCCTAAACTGGCAATAATCGAAGTAGTAGAAGCCAGAGACAAATCGGCTAAGATAAAATACTGGCTGGAAAGAAAAACTCAGAATAAAGCCGCTGTGGAGGTTGAGGGGGAAGGGCTCAAAACAGAGATACAGGAAGTTGTAAAGGGCTTTTGGACAGCGGTAACAGCAGAAGACTGGCAAGCGGTGAACGAATACAGCGAGATGGACATATTAAAACAACGAGCCGGTGCGCTGGAGCATGTTTTGGCCGGAGTAGGCGCGGAACGAAAGGGATTGCTTTCTCGAGGAATAGACATATCCCGGATAGATGAGGTGTACGTAGAGGGCAAGGAGGCGATTGCGATTGGTCCTGCAAACGGGGAACGATATCAATGGTACTACCTGCAGAAGCGTGGCGACGTATGGGTGATAAAGCTTTTTGATGATGCGCCTCCACGTATGAGCGTGCAAGATGTATTTTTTAAGTGCAGGTCTGTGGATAAACTTATGCTTATGGGTGAAAGGCTGACTAAATATGCTGCTGAGCACCAGGGTAAATTACCGGAAAATTTAGAAGCTTTAGAGCCTTACATTCCAGATAAAAGTTTACGGGCGTGGCTGAGGCAGCATGTAGAGTATCTCGGCAAAGCCAAAGAGATGGAGAAGACACCAAACAGCACGATAGCTTACACGAAAACTTTAGTATCAAAGGACGAGAATATAAGCGCATTGTTCAATGATGGGAATGTTGATTTTGTCCGGACTTCCCAGGTAGAGCGTGACATATGAGCCGGATTTTGTTAGTATGGAGCTTATGGAAGCTATTCGGGCCAATTTCTTCTTGTTTCACAACGTTATAATCAGAGGTAGAATGGAAGCGAGTTTATGTTTGGTTAGTCAGAAAGTTGGATATTTCATGTGCGAAAGGAAAATTTATGAAATTTAAAGGTACAATTCTATGTCTTGTTCTTATTAGTGTTTTATTCCTGTGCGGCTGTCAAACTACAGTCAATCAGAAGAAATCGGAGCAGGCTCTTATAAAGTGGGAGTATGCACAGTTGCAGCATGCCCTTTGCAATGAAAATGCCGACCAGGATTCCGACACTGCTGAAAAGTGGTTATGGCTTACATCAGGTAAACGAAGATCAGCAGGTACTCTCTTTCAGATTTATCATGAGATTGCAGGCAGGGCTCCCGGTCAGAAAAATGTAACGGCACTTCTGGGGGCAATAGGTGAAAACGGATGGGAACTGGTTGATTATTCTGAAGGTTCACGAAAGTTAGATGATAACATGAGATATCTGCTTAATCTCAGGCCGGATTTTATTAACTGCCAGACTGAAACGTGGATATTTAAACGTCCTAAAGATTAGTTTTCGCGTGTTCAAACAAGTCCTCCGGGGACAGGTACCTAAACAAGGCAAGCCTGCCGTTCGCCCTTGTATATTGTACTTCAGGCGATATTGTAATAAGCAGCCGCTACCAACACCAAGACGCAATTTATTGGATTAGTAACGCTTGCGCACTCTGAACGTGATGCCGTAATCAGGGGCTCCGTCGTTTAGACCGAACTCCAATACAGTATCAAAGCGAAGATCAGGAAAATACTTGTACTCGCCCATCAAAAGGATAGATAGCGGGTCATCGTTACCTTCGAAAATCGCAGTACGTCCGTCGATGTAGCCGCTGAGAGTAATATCAGGATCAAGCTCGTAAGCCGCTCCGATGCTGTAAATCCAACGATTATCCACGTCATAACCGGAGGGTTCGCCAACAAAGGTGTATCCGAGATCCAGGAGGGCTATCCATTGTTCATCCTGCAGCCTCCGGGCGAATTCAACCATGAAAGTAAAATCGGTTTTACCTGTTCCGAGTCCTTTGTCTTCGTCAGCCGTGGGGAATTTAATACTGCCAACAAGATCAATGTAAGGTAAAAGCTCGTCCTGTTCGACCGCGTAGTATCGACCTTTCAATATGACATCACCCAGGCCCGAACCGCCGCCGGCGCCTTCGATGGGTTCCACCACACCGCCGACAAACGTCGCTCCATCATCCGAGATGTCCAGGTAGGGAATTGTGAGCGTAATGTCTCCCTCACCAAAATATCGCTTGATAGATACGGCGGTATAATAGATGTCCGTATCCTCATCAGTGCCATAATCACCGGTCATATAGGAAAAAGACAGTCCGTACTGCCACGTCGGCGAATCACCGCTACCGGCAAAGGAAAACTCGACAGAGCCAAAAAACGCTGCCATGACCCATACGCAAATGGCCAATGCAAAATGTCGACATTTCACCTGCGGGATCATCTTCCCGGCCTCGGCGGCTTCTCCGGTTTCTCCGGTCTCTCAGGCCTTTCCGGCTTCTCCGGTTTTTCCGGTTTTTCCGGCTTCTCAGGCCTTTCGGGCTTGTCGGGTCTACGAGGCCGATCCGGCCTTTCAAATTTCTCGGCTTTTGGCGGTTTTTCGTATCTCTTCCTCTTGCCAAGGCCCAGGAAACGAACGAACCGGCCTAAAGCGTTTTGCTTCCCCCGGCCTC